>DATCVD010000822.1:0-5170 GCA_036567125.1 Pyrinomonadaceae bacterium
CAAAGGCGGGCGCTTCGACCGCGACTTCCTGCCGCCGCCGCGCGCCCGCTCGCTCGAAGACCGCCTCGCCAACTCCATCGGCGTCGGCGCGGGCGTCGGCGCGGGCGACTTGAAGACGGCCCGCCTCGTCGAAGGCTCGACCGTCAAAGACTTGGCCGAGAAGATCGGCATCAAGCCGAAGGAGATCGTCGCGCTGCTGCTCCAGCGCAAGGTCTTCGCCACGATCAACCAGCCGCTCGACAACGAGGTGGCCGCCGACCTCGGCCGCCGCTTCGGCTACGACGTGCAGTTCGTGCCCTTCGAGCAGATGATCGAGGAGGAGGAGTTCGAGGAGCTGATCGACTCGGGCGCGGACGACGTGGAGCTGACGCGCGCGCCCGTCATCACCGTGATGGGCCACGTCGATCACGGCAAGACCAGCCTGCTCGACGCGATCCGCCAGACCGAGGTGGCGGCCGGCGAGGCCGGCGGCATCACGCAGCACATCGGCGCGTACAGCGTGCAGGTGCACAGCGCCGAGAGCGCCGATCAGAAGCGCCGCGTCGTCTTCCTCGACACGCCGGGCCACGAGGCGTTCACCATGATGCGCGCGCGCGGCGCGAAGGCGACCGACATCGTCGTGCTCGTCGTCGCGGCCGACGACGGCGTCATGCCGCAGACCATCGAGGCCATCGAGCACTCGCGCGCGGCGAAAGTCCCCATCGTCGTGGCGATCAACAAGATCGACCGGCCGGAGGCGAACCCGGCGCGCGTCAGGCAGGAGCTGGCGGGCCACGGCCTCCAGCCCGTCGAGTGGGGCGGCGCGACCGAGATGGTCGAAGTCTCCGCGCGCCAGAAGCAGAACCTCGACACCCTGCTCGAAACGATTCTGCTCACGGCCGACATTCTTGAGTTGAAGGCCAGCCCGACGCGGCGGGCCGCGGGCGTCGTGCTCGAAGCCGAGATCGACCGCGGCCGCGGCGCGGTCGCCACCGTGCTCGTGCAGCAGGGCACGCTGCGCGTCGGCGATCCGTTCATCGTCGGTCAGGTGTGGGGCAAGGTGCGCGCGATGTTCGACGACCGCGGCCGGCCCGTCACCGAGGCCGAGCCTTCGACGCCGGTCGAAGTGCTCGGCCTGCAAGGCGTGCCGCAGGCCGGCGACACCTTTCAGGTCGTCCCCGACATCACGCTCGCGCAATCGACCGCCGAGCACCGCCAGCAGCTCGCCCGCCAGAGCGCGCTCTTGCAGACCACGAAGCGCGGCATCGAGTCGCTCGGCTTGAAGGAGATCAAGGAGCTGCTCGTCGTCTTGAAGGCCGACGTGCAGGGTTCGGTCGAGGTCTTGAAGAGCACCTTGCAGAAGCTCTCGACCGAGCGCGTCAAGGTCAAGGTCGTCCGCTCCGGCGTCGGCGCGATCACGGAGTCGGACGTGCTGCTCGCCTCCGCGACGCAGGCCGGCGCGTCGAACACGGCGGTCGTCGTCATCGGCTTCAACGTGCGCCCCGACGCGCGGGCGGCCGAGCTCGCCAAGCTCGAACACGTGGACATCCGCCAGCACTCGATCATCTACAAGGTGGAGGAGGAAATCCGCGCCGCGATGATCGGGATGCTCGACAAGATCGAGACGGAGCGCACCATCGGCAAGGCCGACGTGCGGCAGGTCTTCAAGGTGCCGCGCGCCGGCAACGTCGCCGGCTGCATGGTCGTGGACGGCGTCATCCGCCGCACCGCGCGCGCGCGCCTGATCCGCGACGGCGTCGTCGCGTGGGAGGGCAACATCGGGAGCTTGCGCCGCGTCAAGGACGACGTGGGCGAGGTGCGCGAGGGCTTCGAGTGCGGCATCGGCTTGGAGAACTTCAACGACGTGAAGGTCGGCGATCAGATCGAAGCCTACGTCGTCGAGCAGATCGCCGCCACGGAACTCTGAAGTAGGAGCGCGGAACGACGAGCTGGGGGCAGCTGCCCCCAGTTCATCGTTCCGCGCTCATCGTTTGCATTATGCGTCGCCCGGAGAAAGTTGCCGAGCTGGTGCGCGAGGAGATCGTGCAGATCGTCGGCTACGAGCTGGAAGACCCGCGCGTGGCGGGCGTCTCGGTGACGGACGTGCGGATGTCTGAAAACTTGCGCGAGGCGCGCGTGTACGTGACGGTCGAGGGCGGCGACGGGGAGGCGGCGCAGGCGATGCGCGCGCTCAACCACGCCGCGCCTTACGTCCGCCGCCAGCTCGCCACGGCCCTGAGCCTGCGCCACGCGCCGCAAATCTTTTTCGTCCGCGACACCGTCGAGGAGCGCGCCAACCGCGTCGATCAGCTCCTCGGCCAGATCGCGCACGAACCCCCCGACCCCGGCGAGGCCGCCGCGGGAGAGAGAGGAGAAAATGGAATTAAGAATTAAGAATTAAGAATTAAGAATTAAAGGCAGTTGCTTCTAATTCTTAATTCTTAATTCTTAATTCTTAATTTCTGCCGTCTATGTTGAGTCAAGTCGTCGATCTGATCGTGGCGAAGGAGCGTTTTGCGATCACCTCACACGTCCGGCCGGACGGGGACGGGCTGGGTTCGAGTCTGGGGCTGTACTGGCTGCTGCGGGCGCTGGGCAAAGACCCCGAAGTCATCATGCGCGACCCCGTCCCGCACTCATACGAGCGGCTGCCGGGGGCCGAACTCGTCCGCGTCACGCCCGCCGTCGACCGCCAGTACGACGCCGTCTTCGTCATCGAGTGCTCGGACGTGTCGCGCCCCGGACTCGACGGGCTGGAGCGCGAGTTCGTCGTCAACATCGACCACCACGCGACCACGTCGCTCTTCGGCCGCGTCAACTGGATCGACGCCACGGCCTCGGCCGTCGGCGAGATGATCTACAACCTGATGAAGGCCATCGGAGTCCGCCCCACGCGCGAGATCGCCGAGTGCGTTTACACGGCGCTCCTCACCGACACGGGATCGTTCCACTACTCGAACACCTCGGAGCGCACCTTCAAGATCGCCTCGGAGCTGGTGCGCGCGGGCGTGAAGCCGGCGAAGATTTCGCAGGCGGTCTTCAACAACCACCCGTGGTCGAAGATCGAGTTGGGCGCGCGCGTGATGTCGACGGCGCGGCGCGACCCTTCGGGGCGGGTCGCGTGGATGCGGCAGACCTTGGCGATGCTCGACGAGACCGGGGCCTCGGAGGAGGACGGCGACGGGTTCGTCAACTACCCGATGAGTTGCGGCGAGGTGGAGGCCGTCGCGTTCCTGAAGGAGACCGCGCCGGGCGTCTTCCGCACCTCGCTGCGGTCGAAGGGCGAGGTCAACGTCGCGCGCATCGCCGAGCAGTTCGGCGGCGGCGGCCACCGCAACGCCGCCGGCTGCACGCTCGCCGGCGACTGGGACGAGACCGAGTTGATGATCGTCCGCGAACTTCTCGACGCCGTAGACCGCGCCATCGACGACAGCCAAGTCCCGACGGCCCGGCTCGACGCCGAACTCATCGCCGCGCTCAACGCGGAAAGGTGAGGGACAGGAGATAGGATTTAGGAGCTGGGAGTTAGGAGCTAGTTAAAACAGGTCTTTCTAAATCCTAAATCCTAACTGCTAAATCCTAACTCCCAGCTCCTGAATCCCAGCCCTCGGATTCTGGATTCCCCCCTTTTTGAGTTATCATCCCGGCGTTTCCGGAAGTTCCCACTGGCCCGCTTATGACTTGGTTCCAGAAGAAGAAGCAGAAGATCGAGGCCGTGCCCGCCGACGAGCGGGTGGTCAAGACCGAGGGCATCTTCGTCAAGTGCCCCGACTGCGACGCCGCGCTCTTCAAGCGCGATCTGGAAGAGTCGATGCAGGTCTGCCCGCACTGCTCCTACCACTTCCGCCTCGGCGCGCGCGAGCGCCTCGCCATGATCTTCGACGACGCCGAGTACGAAGAGCTCGACGCCGAAGTCACCTCGGGCGATCCGCTTAACTTCACCGACACGAAGCCCTACAAGCTCCGCCTCGAACAGGCGCGGCGCGCCACGGGGTTGCCCGAGGCGATCATCAACGGGCGCGGGCGCGTCGGCGGCCACCTCGTCTACGCGGGCGCGATGGACTTCAGCTTCTTGGGCGGCTCGATGGGATCGGCCGTCGGCGAGAAGGTGACGCGCATCATCGAGCGCGCGGTGCGCGACCGCGCCGCCGTCATCACCTTCTCGGCGTCGGGCGGCGCGCGGATGCAGGAGGGCACGCTCAGCCTCATGCAGATGGCGAAAATCTCCGCCGCGCTCGCGCAGTTGGACGACGCGCGGCTGCCCTTCGTCTCCGTGCTGACCGACCCGACGACGGGCGGCGTCACGGCCAGCTTCGCCATGCTCGGCGACTTCATCATCGCCGAGCCGCGCGCGCTCATCGGCTTCGCCGGCCCGCGCGTCATCGAGCAGACGATCAGGCAGAAGCTCCCGAAAGATTTTCAACGCTCCGAGTTCCTCTTGGATCACGGGATGCTCGACGACGTGGTCGACCGCCGCCGGATGCGCGACTGGATCGTCCGCGCGCTCAACTACGCGCTCAACCCGGCGATCAAGGTCGCGCCGCCCGCCTTCCTCGCGCACGGCGGCAACGGCCACGACCCGGCGGCCGCTCCGGCCGCAGTCCGCGAAGCGCGCGCCGCCGATCAGCCGGTGACTAAAACGGAAGCGAGCGAAGCCGAGAAGTAGCCCGCCGCCGGAAAAGCAGTTCCCCGCCCGGCCTCGCCTCGCCGCCAGACTTTTCGTCTTCTACAACTCGACCCCGATTGTCTTCCGCGGCCCGACGCCGAAAGCACAAGCCCCCGGCGCGGCGGGCGCGTCTTCGCCCCCGCGGCTCGCGATCACAAACCGTCTGACGGCGCGATGACTTACGACGAGGCAGTCACCTACCTGCTCGGCCTCGGCCACGAGACGCTCGCCGTCAAGCTCGGCCTCGACGCGGTCGCGGGCCTGCTCGACCGGCTCGGCTCGCCGCAAAAGTCTTTCCCCGCCGTCCAGATCGCCGGCACGAACGGCAAGGGTTCGACCGCCGCCTTCCTCGACGCGATCTGCCGCGCCGCCCGAATCCGCGCGGGACTCTACACCTCGCCCCACCTCGTCTCCGTAACCGAGCGCGTGCGCGTCGCGGGCCGGGAGATCGCGCGCGACGAGTTCGCGCGTCAGGTCGCGCGCGTCCGCGAGGCGTCGCTCCGGGCGCGCGACGCGGCGGGCGCG
>DATCVD010000823.1:0-6597 GCA_036567125.1 Pyrinomonadaceae bacterium
GCCGCACGCGCAGTGCAGGCGCGCCGACCGCGTCGTCGGCAAGCAGATCAGATTCGGGCGCGGGCGCACGACCGCCGTCGTCAAAGACCGCGTCGCGCTCTGCACGGCCCACGAGTTCCGGCTCCGCGCGCGCGCCGGGCAGACGATGAGCGTCAACCTCGCCACGGGCGACCGCACTTCGCTGACGCTCTCCGCGCCTTCCGGCGACGCGCTCGCCGACGGCGAAAAGTCTTGGTCGGGCGAGTTGCCGGAGTCCGGCGATTACGTCATCCGCATCGGCACGGACGCGACGGCCGACTACACGCTCGAAGTCACGATCAGGTAGCGCGCGGCGGCGCGGTCTAAAGTTACGGGGCGACCGAACGAAGTTTTAGTCAGCGGTTTTTTCATCATGGCCGATTTAGTCAAAGTCACGATCAACGGGCAGCAGTACGAGACCGAGAAGGGCGCGCGCCTGATCGACGTGTGCCGCGAGCAGGGCCACTCCGTCCCGTCCTTCTGCTACTACGCAGACCTCGCGCTACAGGCTTCGTGCCGGATGTGTCTGGTGCGCATCGAGAAGATGCCGAAGCTGCAAACGTCGTGCACGATCACCTGCACGGACGGCATGATCGTCACGACCGAGAGCGAGGAGATCGAGAAGGCGCGGCGCGGGATGGTCGAGTTCCTGCTCGCCAACCACCCGCTCGACTGCCCCGTCTGCGACCGCGGCGGCGAGTGCGAGTTGCAGGAGATGGTCTTCGACTGGGGCGGCTTGGAGGAGCGCTTCCGCGAGAAGAAGAACGCCTTCCCCGAAAAGTTCCTCAGCCCGATAGTCGCCAACGACTCGCAGCGTTGCATCCTGTGCAAGCGCTGCACGCGCGTCTGCGACGAGTGGATGGGCGAGGACGCCATCGAGGCCGGCGGGCGCGGCGTCAACACCGTCATCGGCACCTACGACGGCTGGCTCAACTGCTCGCAGTGCGGCAACTGCATCGAGGTCTGCCCGACCGGCACGCTCCTCGACGCGACCTACCGCCATCAGGCGCGGCCGTGGGAGCTGGCGCAGACGATCACGACCTGCACCTTCTGCTCCGACGGCTGCCAGATGTCTCTGGGCGCGCGCGCCGGCGAGGTGATGCGCTCCGTCGCGCGCGACCGCTACGTGGACGGGCACAACGGCGAGTTTTTGTGCATCAAAGGCCGCTTCGCGCACCCGTTCGTCAACCACGAGGACAGGATCAAGACGCCGCTCATCCGCTACAAGAAGGGCGGCCGGCTCGTGCCCGCGACGTGGGACGAGGCGCTGCACTACGTCGCCGAAGGGCTGATCGCGGCGAAGAACGCTTACGGCCCCGCGGGCCTCGGCGTGGTCGGCAGCCCGCGGCTGACGAACGAGGCCAACTACGTGCTGCTGCGCTTCGCGCGCGAAGTCCTCGGCACGGAGAACTACGCCGCGACGGACGCCTTCTCGCTCGCGCCGTTCTTCCAGAACCTCTCCGCGCCGATCGCTACGCACCGCGACATCAGGCACGCGAAAACGATCATCCTGATCGGCGGCGAGCCGGAGGAGTTGCAGCCGCTCGCGGGCAGACAGATCAGGCAGGCTGTGCGCAACAACTCAGCGCGACTCGTCATCTTCAACAGCACGGCGATTCGTTTGAAGGAGCAGGGCACCGAGTTCGTCCACATCAACCGCGGGACGGAGGACGCGGTCGTCTTCGCGCTCGCCGACGCGGCGAACGAGGCGGCGGCCGCCGAGAAACTGGGCGTCGAGGCGCGGCAACTCGCGGACGTGCGCCGGCTGATCGAAGGCGCGACCGGCGACGTGGTCGTCTTCTTCGGCGGCGAGCTGAGCGCGGCGGCGCAGGCGGTGCTGGCCGCAACGCTCCCCACGGCTTTCGGCACGAGCGATTCGCGGCGCGTCACGTTCCACCCGCTGCCGCTCTACAACAACAGCGTCGGCGTCCACGACATCGGTTTGATGTCGGGCCGGCTCGACGCGTCCGCCTTGCTCGCGCAGGCGGGCGAGCAGGTGCGCGCCCTCTACGTCGCGGGCAGCTTCCTGCCGCGCCACTTCGAGGGCCGCGCCGACGCGCTCTCGAAGCTCGACTTCCTCGTCGTCCAAGAACTGTTCGAGACGGAGACGACGAAGTACGCCGACGTAGTGCTGCCGGCCGCTTCGTTCGCCGAGACGGACGGCACGTTCACCAACAGCGGCGGCCTCGTGCAGCGCGTCCGCCAGTCGATCCCGCCGGTTCACAACGCGCGGCCCGACTGGATGATCACCGAGGCGGTCGCGCGCGAGATGGGCACGGACTTCGGCTACCAGATGTCGGCGGGCCGCGTCTTCACGGACATCGCCAAAAACGTCGCCGCCTACGAGGGCCTGCGCTACCCGGCGCTCAAGGACGAGTCGAAGCCCGTGCAGGCGAAGTACGAAATCAAGAGCGGCGCGGACGTGACGGGCCACGAGCAGACGTTGCGCCGCCGCGTCGAATCAATCGTCGCGGCGGACGACAAGGAGACCCGCACGCCGCCCGTCGGCCACGAGCTGTTCCGGCCGGGCACGCTCACGGGCAAGACGCCGCAGTTCCACCTGCTCGACGCCGGCAACCCGAAGCCGCCGACCGTGCTCGTCTCGCCGCTCTACCAGCTCACGGTCGATCCCAACTTGCGGCGGGCCGAGGTGGTCGGCGCGGCGGGAGACTGACGAAAGCCGTGAAGCGTAAATCGTAAATCGTGAATGGATCAAAACCTGTCTTTCACGATTTACGATTCACGATTCACGATTCACGACTTTTATGGAGTGGCTGAATAACTTAATCGGGCCGTCGGCCGCGCGCGGCTTGGGGCAGCTGGTCGGCATCAACGTGGCGTTCATCGGGGTGCTGATGATCGTGGCGTACACGGTGCTGGCCGAGCGGCGCATTCTGGGCTTCATACAGGGGCGGCTGGGGCCGAACCGCGTCGGCCCCGGCGGCATGCTCCAGCCGTTCGCGGACTTGCTGAAGTTCATCCTCAAAGAGGAACTCGTCCCCGATCAGGCGACGCGCTTCGTCTACATGCTCGCGCCGATCATCGCCATCACGGCGGCGCTGATGACCATCGTCGTCTACCCGTTCGGGCCGGAAGTCCACATTCCTTTCATCGGCCCGGTGCGCTTGACCATCGCGCGCTTCGACGTGGCGCTCCTGTACGTGCTGGCGATCACGTCGGTCGGCGTCTACGGCATCGCGCTCGCCGGGTGGTCGTCGAACAACAAGTACAGCCTGCTGGGGGGCTTGCGCGCGGCGGCGCAGCTCATCTCCTACGAGCTGTCGCTCGGCCTGTCGCTCGTCGGCGTCGTCCTGATGTCGGGCACGCTCGACCTCTACAACATCGTCGAGCAGCAGTCCGGCTGGCTCGGCCTCCACTGGAACATCATCTACCAGCCGCTCGGCTTCTTCGTCTATCTGATCTCGGCCATCGCGGAGACGAACCGCGTGCCGTTCGACCTGCCCGAAGCCGAGACCGAACTCGTCGCGGGCTTCCACACCGAGTACTCGGCCCTGAAGTTCGCGCTCTTCTTCATGGCCGAGTACGTCAACATGTTCACGGTCTCGGTGCTGGCGACGACGCTGTTCCTCGGCGGCTGGAACGGCCCCGGCGTCGCGCAGTTCCCGCTGCTCGGCGTCGTCTACTTCCTGCTGAAGATCACGTTCTTCCTGTTCCTCTACATCTGGCTGCGCGGGACGCTGCCGCGCTTCCGCTTCGACCAGCTCATGAACTTCGGCTGGAAGTTCCTGCTGCCGCTGGCAATCGTCAACGTGATTCTGACCTCGGCGGTCGTCTACTTCCAGTTCGTGCGGGCGCAGTCCTGAAACCGACCGGGGCCGCGCCGCCTGACTTTTATGCTCAGCCTTTTCGCGCCGACTCTGCTCACGACGCCGGCCCTCGCGCTCGAATGGCTCGCCGACTACGCCGACGAGGGCGTCTTCGTGCTGCTGTTCGGCGTGGCGGTCGGGGCGGCCGTCTCGATGGTGGCGCAGCGCAACCCGCTCTACAGCGCCATCTCGCTCGTCTTCGTCTTCATGGCGCTGGCCGGCCTCTACCTGCTGCTCGCCGCGCCGTTCATCGCGGCCATTCAGGTGATCGTCTACGCGGGCGCGATCATGGTGCTCGTCGTCTTCGTCATCATGCTGCTCAACGTCGAGGAGGAGGAGCGGCGCAGGCCGCTGCGGCTGCGCCTGCTCGTGCCGGCGGCCGTCGTGATGGCGGCCGTGCTCTTCGCCGAGTCGGCCTTCATCCTCTACTTCGTCCACGACGCGGCGGCCGAGCGGGCGCAGGCGGCGGGCGCGTCGACGGTGGGCCTGACTTCGAGCATCGGCGCGGGGCTGTTCACGACCTACCTGCTGCCGTTCGAGATCACGTCGGCCCTGATCCTGATGGCCATCGTGGGCGCGATGACGCTGGCCCGCCGCGCCTCCGACATCAGGCCGACCGACGTGGTCGTGCCCGGCTCGATGGTGCTCGCGCGGCACACGCTGACGCCGGAGCCGGACGTCGATTCGACGCCCGTCCACGCGCGCTCGACCGGCGAGGCGGGGCGGGAGTTGGGGCTGGCCGGCGCGCAGTACCGGAATGAGGAGGAGGAGTAACGGTGATCCCGCTCTCTTGGTATCTGACGCTCTCGGCCGTGCTGTTCACGATCGGCGTGGCCGGCGTCGTCATCAAGCGCAACGCGATTGCGATGTTCATGTGCATCGAGCTGATGCTCAACGCCGTCAACCTGACCTTCGTCGCCTTCTCCTCCTACTTCCGCGACGTGACGGGCCAGCTCTTCGTCTTCATCGTGATGACGGTGGCCGCGGCCGAGGCGGCCGTCGGGCTCGGCATCATCCTCGCCGTCTTCCGCAACCGCGAATCGCTCGACGTGGACGACGCGAGCGTTCTGAAATACTGAAAAGCCGTGAATCGTAAATCGTGAATCGTAAATAGAAAGAAAAACCTTCATACGATTCACGATTTACGATTCACGATTCACGGCCTTTTATGCTCCGCTACATCATCTTCGCGCCGCTCGTCGGGGCCGCAATCAACTGGCTCGTGGGCCGCAGGCTCCGCAGCGAGCGGTTTTCGGGCCTCGTCGCGTGCGGCGCGGTGGCCGTCTCGACCGCGTTCGCCTTCTACGCGGCGCTGCGGCCGGGCGCGGGCGCGCTCGTCTCCGACGCCCCCGTCCTCGACCACCTCTGGACGTGGCTCGAAGTCGGCGGCTTCCGCGCCGACTTCGGCTTCGCGATGGACAGGCTCTCAGGCGTTTACGCCTGCTTCATCACGTTCGTCGGGTTCCTGATCCACGTCTTCGCCACCGGCTACATGCACGGCGACCGGAGCTTCTACAGGTTCTTCGCCTACCTGAACCTGTTCATGTTCATGATGCTCACGCTCGTGCTGGCCGACAACCTGCTGCTGATGTTCGTCGGCTGGGAGGGCGTGGGCCTCTGCTCGTACCTTTTGATCGGCTACTACATCGACCGCAAGGAGGCGGGCGACGCGGCGAAGAAGGCTTTCGTCGCCAACCGCGTCGGCGACTGGGGCGTCGTGCTCGGCATCATGCTCGTCTTCGCGCTGACCGGCTCCGTCAGCTTCTTCGACAAGCCGGCGGCGGCGACGGGCGCGGGCGCGGTCGAGAGCGCGCTCCGTCTCATCGGCGCGATGCCGGTCGAGCCGTTCGCGTGGGGCGCGCTCGTCGCGGGCGGCATCACCACGGCCGCGCTGCTCCTGTTCATCGGCGCGACGGGCAAGTCGGCCCAGATTCCCCTGTTCGTCTGGCTGCCCGACGCGATGGCCGGCCCGACGCCCGTCTCCGCCCTGATCCACGCCGCGACGATGGTGACGGCCGGCGTCTACATGATCGTCCGCTGCTCTGAGATTTACACGCACGCGCCGGCGGCGATGACGGTCGTCGCCGTCGTCGGCGCGGCCACCGCGATCTTCGCCGCGACGATCGGGCTGGCGCAGAACGACATCAAGAAAGTCCTCGCCTACTCGACCGTCTCGCAGCTCGGCTACATGGTCTTGGCCTGCGGCGTCGGCGCTTTCATAGCGGCCATCTTCCACGTGATGACGCACGCCTTCTTCAAGGCGCTCCTCTTCCTCGGCTCCGGCTCCGTCATCCACGGGATGCACCACGAGCAGGACATGCGGCGGATGGGCGGGCTGCGGAAGTACATGCCCGTCACGCACTTGACGATGTTCGCCGGCTGGCTCGCCATCTGCGGCATCCTGCCCTTCGCCGGCTTCTTCTCGAAGGACGAGATTCTGTGGAAGACTTGGAGCAGCGACGCCGTCGGCATCCCCGAAGGACTCAACAAGGCGCTCTGGTTCGTCGGCGCGGTGACGGCCGGACTCACGGCCGTCTACATGACGCGCCTGATGGCGATGACCTTCTGGGGCGCTGAACGCTTCCGCGAGGCCCACGCCGGGGGCCAAGCCGACGAGGCCCACGCGCACGCGCACGACGAGGGAGACAAGCCGCACGACGCGCACGCGCCTTCGGCCGGCGACCGCCCGCACCACGAGCCTGCCGTGTTCGTCGGCAGCGACGCACACGCGGGCGCGACGCACGCGCGCGCG
>DATCVD010000824.1:0-2391 GCA_036567125.1 Pyrinomonadaceae bacterium
CGCCGCGCCGGGCGCGACGGGCGCGTCCGGCGCGAACGAGTCTTCGCCGCCCGGCCGCCGCGCGGGCGCGACCGGCTGGCCGTCCTCCTCGCGGCGGCGCGGGCGGCCGACCAGCGGCTCGTAGTCGAAAGTTCGGGGTTCGTTCCGCATCTTGCGCGCGCCTCGGCCCTCGGTCAGGCGGTGGAGGTGTGGCAGCTCAACTGCTCCTCTTCGCGCGACCCCGCGGCCGCGACAGGCTCCGCGAGTCGCCAAGTGTGCGGCGCGTAAAAGTTCCCGCGCGCGACCTTGCCGCCGCCCACGCTCAGCGTCGCGCACTGGTACTTCCAGTCAATCGTCTCCGGGTGGCGCTCGACCGTCGCGTCGATCTTATAGACGCCGCGTTGCAGGCCCAGCTCCGGCCACGAGAACTCGACCGCGCCCCGGCCCTCGTCGAGATCGATCCGCCCGCCGCTCAGCTCGGTCGAGAGCTGGCACTGCAACTCCCCGCCGTCGGCGTAGAAGAAGACGGCGAAGGCGACGCCCCGCGCGCGCTCGCGCGCGACGTACTCGACGCGCGCCGTGAGCGGCTCGCCCGTCCGCCCGGCCACGGTCGGGCGGCCCTCCGCGTCATGGAAACTCAGCCCCGTCACCTCGACGGCCTTCGACAGGTTGGCCTCGCTGCCGCCCGGCGGGGCGACGGCCGCGACGTCCGAGGCCGCGCTCTGGTACGCGGCGATCACGTCGCGCGGCGCGCCGTCCGCGACCAGCCTCCCGCGCTGCATCAGCAGCACGCGGTCGCACAGCCCCTCGACCGCCTCAAGATCGTGCGAGATGAAGACGATGGTCTTGCCCGCGCGCTTCAGCTCCCCGATGCGCCGCAGGCACTTCTGCTGGAAGGCCGCGTCGCCGACGGCCAGCACCTCGTCGAGCAGGAGGATGTCCGGGTCGAGGTGCGCCGCGATGGCGAAGCCGAGCCGGACGTACATCCCCGACGAGTAGCGCTTGACGGGCGTGTCGATGAACTGGCTGACCTCGGCGAACCCGACTATGTCGTCGAGCTTCTCTTTGATCTCGCGCCGCCGCATGCCGAGGATCGAGCCGCTCAGGAAGACGTTCTCGCGGCCGGTCAGTTCGGGGTGGAAGCCGGAGCCGACCTCGATGAGCGCCGAGAGCCGCCCCGCGATAGTGATCAGCCCGGCGGTGGGCGCGGTGATGCCGGAGAGCAGCTTCAGGATCGTACTCTTGCCCGCGCCGTTGTGGCCGATGACGCCGAGCGCCTCGCCGCGCGGCACCTCGAAGCTCACGTCGCGCACGGCCCAGAACTCCTGCGTCGGCGGCCGCAGCACCGACCGCAGCCTGCGCCCGATGCGGCCGCCGGGCGCGGCCGCCCCCGCCCCGCCGCGGATGCGGTAACGCTTCGAGACGTTTTCCAACCTGAGGTCGTTCATCACGGCTTCGGCGCTGACGGGGCGCGCGTCAAATGACATCGGCGACCGTGGAGTCGGCGCGCTTGAAATAGACGTAGGCGCAGGGCAGCAGGGCGAGCGTGACGAGCGCCGAGATGCCGAGCGAGCCGAAGTCGGGCGGCGCGCCTTCGAGCACCGCCCGGCGGAAGTTTTCGACGATGCCGACCATCGGGTTGAGCACGTAGAGCGGGCGCAGGCCGCCGGGCACGGCGTCGAGCGGGTAGATGACCGGCGTGGCGAACATCCAGAGTTGCAGGAGCAGCGGCATCGCCACGCCGATGTCGCGGAAGCGCACCTGCAAGGCCGAGAGCATGAGCGCCACGGCGGTCGTGAACAGCGACAGGAGCAGCACGACGGGCGCGACGTAGAGGACGTTCGCGTTAACCCCGACGCGGTAGTAGATCATCATCCCGACCAGCACGGTCGAGGCGATCAGGAGATCGAAGAGCGCGGCGGCGACGTAGGTGACGGGCAGAATCTCGCGCGGGAAATAGACCTTCGTGACGAGCTGCGAATGGCTGACGAGCGAGTTCGAGGCGTTGGTCAGGGCGTTGGCGAACATCGTCCACGGCACCAGCGCCGCGTAGGCGAAGACCGCGTAGGGCATCCCCCGGCTCGGCACCTTGGCGACCAGCGAGAAGATGAGCGTGTAGATCAGCATCAGCGAGAGCGGCTGGATGATCGCCCACGCGATGCCGAGCGCCGACTGCTTGTAGCGGACGCGCACGCGGTGGACGCTCAGCGTGTGGAGCAGGTCGCGGTAGTGTGCGAGCTTGCGCACCGAGCCGAAGAGGCTCGACAGCGACAGCGAGGGCGGGCCGATGACGGTCACGCGGCGGCCGCCGCCGCGCGGCTCGCCGCCGTCAACCGTCAGGTCTGGCACACCGGATGGCATGGATGACATATCAGCTTAAGCGGGCGACGCCGCGGCGGCCGCGACCCGGCC
>DATCVD010000825.1:0-2387 GCA_036567125.1 Pyrinomonadaceae bacterium
GCCCGCGCGGGCCGCGCCCGCCGCCTCGCGCGCGACGATCCTTTCGGCGACGAGGCGGCCGGAGAGCACGACCATCGGCATGCCGGTGCCCGGCGTCGTGCTCGCGCCGACGTAGTAGAGGCCATCGATCTCGGCGGAGAAATTTTTGCGGCGCAGCGGGCCGAGCTGCCGCAGCGTGTGCGCCGCGCCGAAGGCCGAGCCGTCGTAGAGGCCGAAGCGACGCCGCCAGTCTTCGGGCGTGTAAACCTCCTCCACGCTCAGGCGCGACGCGTCGAGCGCAACATTGTGGCGCGCGAGCGTCGTGAAGATTTTCGATCTGATCTCGTCAACCTCCGCGCGCCAGTCGGCGGCGGGCATCTGCCGAAGCGTCGGCACGGGGGCGAGGACGAAGACGGCGGTGTCGCCGGGCGGCGCGAGCCGCGGGTCGGTGCGCGAGGGCGCGCTGACGTAGAAGGGCAACTCGCGCGGCGCGCGCCCGCGCCGCAACAGATCGTTGAAGGCGGCGCGGTAATTCTTTGGGAGAAAGATCGTGTGGTGGGCGAGTCCTTCGACCCGCCCGCGCACGCCCCAGTAGAAGGTGACGACGCCGGGCGTCATCCGCGTGCGCGCCGCGCGCCGCCGCGCGCGGTTGGCGAAGCGGTCGTCCGCCGCGACGAGTTCGGTGTCGGTCGTCGGCACGTCAACGTTCGAGACGACGACGGGCGAGGCGAAGAAGTCGCCGCCTTCGAGTTCGACCCCGGCGACGCGTCTGTGCTTTGTCCTGATCCGCGCGACGCGGCAGTTCGTGTGAACCTCCACGCCCAGCTCGCGCGCGAGCCGCTCGACGCCTTCGACGAGTCCGTAGACGCCGCCTTCGGGGAGCCAGAGGCCGTGGGCCATCTCGCCGTACGGCAGGATCGTGAACATGCCGGGCAGTTGGTAGGGCGAGCCGCCGAGGTACATCGCGTAGGAGCCGAGCGCCTCGCGCAGGTGGCGGCTGCGGAAGAAGCGCCGCAACTCGCCGTCGAGCGTTCGCCAGACGCCGGTGCGCCTGAGTTCTCCGAGGGTGAGCGCGCCGAGCCAGCGCGCGGGGCTGTCCTCGTTGCGCGCGACGAGCTTGTCGAAGGCGACGCGGAACTTCGCGTCGGCGTCGCGGAGGAACGAGAGCGCGGCGGGCGACGATCCGGGTTCGAGCCGCTCGCACTCGGAGAGGAAGCGGCGCGCGTCGCTCGACAACTGGAAGCGCGTGCCGTCGTCCCAGCGGAAGGTGACCGAAGGATCGACGGGGAGCAGGCGGACGTAGTCGGAGAAGTCGCGGCCGGCGGCGGCGAACAACTCCTCGAAGACCCACGGGTAGTTCAAGAGCGACGGGCCGGTGTCGAAACGAAAGCCGTCGCGCTCGATCAGGTTGGCGCGGCCGCCGACGCGCTCGTTCGCCTCGAACAGCGCGACCCGGTAGCCCGCGAGCCGCAGGCGCACGCCCGCCGCGAGGCCGCCCAAGCCCCCGCCGACGATTGCCACAAGCCTGTCAGCCGTCGCGCTCACTTCGTCAACAAACCACCCGGCCGCGTAAAAGAACCGCCCGGCCGCCCCGTCAAAAAAACTACGCCGCCCGCCCCGTCGAAAGGCCGTCCGCCGAAAACTTCTCCCCGGCCCCGCATAACCTTTTACCGCGCCGCCGCGCCTCCGCGCGAATCTCACCTTCGACCCGAGCCGAGTTTCGCGCGAGGGCGCGGCGGCGCGGCGGGGAAGGCCGTGCCGGTCGGCTCGTCACCTCATCAGGTACGCGAGCGGGATGCGCCAGTACTTGCTCGGCGGGAGCGCGACGAACTTCTCGCCGAGCGGGACGCTCTCGCGGTGGCGCACGCCGCGCCCGCCCGCGGCGATGCGCTCGTTCAGTCGGCCGTACACGCGGATGCACGAGTGGATGGCAAGGCGGCAGTCGGGCGCGAAGGCGTCGAGGTTCCGGTGCGCGCTCTGGTAGAGACCTTCGGCGACGCCCGCCACGCGCCGCACGACGCGCGCGAGCGCGGCCTGCTGCGCCTCGTCCCGCGCGTCGAAACGGGCGACGCCTTCGTCGCGCAGAAAATCCTGCGGCAGATAGACGCGCCCGCGCCGCTCGTCGTCGGCCACGTCGCGCAGGAAGTTGGTCAGTTGCAGCGCGACGCCGAGGTCGCGCGCCGCGTGCAAAGCGCGCGGGAAGTTCGCGGGGCCGTCCGCGCCGTAGACGTGCGCGAGGAAGTAGCCGACGACGACCGCGCTGCCGTAAACGTAAGAGTCGATCAGATCGGCGAGCGAGGCGAACGGGCGCGGCGTCACGTCCAGACGCATCGCCGCGAGGAACGCCCGGTAGTGCTCGGCCGGGATCGCGCGCTCGCGCACGACGCGCGCGAAGCCGGCGAGGTGCG
>DATCVD010000826.1:0-4224 GCA_036567125.1 Pyrinomonadaceae bacterium
CCGCGCCGATGGCCGCGCCCTTGCCGCCGCCGGCAATCGCGCCGATGATCGCGCCGACCGCCGTGCCGATGGCCGCGCGCTGGACGGTGCGGTTGGTCTGGTTGCCGTCGCGCACCGAGCCTTCGGTGTCAACGCTGACGGTCTCGCCCGCCGTCGTCCTCACCGACTCGACCCAGCCGGCGAAGTCGTAGGTGCGCCCGTCGCGCATGCGGATGCGGTCGAAGCTGAGGTTCATCTGGGAGCGCCCGGAGACGCGGCCCGAACGGTCGATGCCCGTGACGTGCCCCTCGATGACCGCGCCGGAGAACTGCGCCGGCTCGCGCACCGTCATCGTGAAGCGGTCGTTGTCCCGCGTGGTCTGGGTGCTCAACTGGTTGTCGAGCGTGGCGATGAGCGTCGTGCCGTTGGCGATGGCGAAGTCGCCGCTACCGGAAGTCCCGATGTTCGGCGAGCCGGCCGTGTAGCCGCCGCCCGAATAGACGTTCAGGTCGGCCGTCTCGGACGTGCGCGTGTAGGTGTTCTGCACGACGATGGGGTTCGCGCCCAAACGCTCCGACCAGATTTCGCGCGTGACGCGGAGGCCGCGGCCGTCGTTCGTCGGATCGAACGTCACCGTGAAGTCGTTCTCGCGGTTGCCGGTCGAGCGGACGACGAGGCGGTCGCCGGTAATAATCGCGCTAACGCGCGCGTTCATCCCGTTCGGGAGTTGCTCGGCGCGCTCGCGGCCGTCGGCGTCGAAGGTGGTCTGCGGGGCGCGGGTCGAGGCGATGGTCACCTGCGAGCCGCGCCGGTCGATGGCGAGCATTTCGGGCGACTCAAGCCGCTCGATGAGCCGGTCGTAGACGCGCTCCCGCTGGCCGGCGGGCAGGCTGACGACGGCGCGCTCGGCCACGGCGCGCGGGTCTTCACTCTGCGCCCTTTCGAGGCGGAACGTGCCGGTCAGGCGGTTGGCCGCGCGCGTGCCGCCGGGGAAAGTGTCGACGGGGCCGGGCAGCGTGTTCGGGCTATTCCAGTTCCACGCGACGCTGTAGGTCGAGGCCAGCTCGTTCAGGTCTGTACGGAGCAGTGACCAGTCGCCGGTCGCGCGGCGGTTCAGGCGGTTGCGGTTGACGAAGCTGTCGATGAGCGAAGCCTGCCGCAGGACGTTCTCCACGTCGCCCGCGACGGACGTGCGGCTGCCGAAGCGCGCGCGCAGGGTGTCGGTCGCGGCCTCGAAGTCGCGGACGAAGCGGTTGATGTCGTCCTCGGCGCGCGTGCCGTCGTAGCGCGTGCGGTCGAGCGCGCGGTCGAGGTTGGCGCGGAAGCTGTCGGTGCGCGTCTCGATGCGGCGGATCAGGGTGTCGAGCTGCTGATCGGTGACGCGGTACGCGCGCTGCGAGCCGTAGCCGGGGCGCGCCGGAACCGTGCCCGCCTGCTCCCAGCGCCACGCGACGTTGTAGGCGCGCGCGAGGGCGTCCAAGTCCGTGCGGACGAGCGTCCAGTCAGACCGGACGCGGCCGCCGAAACGGTTCGAGGCGACGAACTGATCGACGGACGCGGCCTGACGGAGCACGTTCTCCACGTCGGCCGAGACGGACGCGCGGCGGTTGAAGCGCTCGCGCAGTTGATCGGTCGCCTGCTCGAAGCTCTGGATGAAGCGGTTCATCTCGTCTTCCGAGGCCGTGCCGTCGTAGCGGCTGCGGTCGAGCGCGAACGCGGCGCTCTGGCGGAAGCGGTCGGTCGAATTTTCGACGCGGCGGATGAGCGCATCGATCTGCCGGTCGGTCATGCGGTAGGCGCGGTTCTGGCCCTGCGCCGAGGTCACGCCGATGCTCGTCAAGGCGAGCATCAGCGCCACGGAAATGATCTGTCTGGCTCTGTTCATAACTCTTCCCTCCAAATCTCGGAAATCGTCTGACGCCTTTCGTCAAACTTCACTGCGGAAGCGGCGGCGGCATCGCCGCGCCTCGCAGTCGGTTCGTCTGAGGGGGGAGTTTCAGAAGTTCCAAGGGAGAGCAAGGAACTCGACGCCGTCGGCCTTTCGGCCCCGGCGAGTGGCTGCGGCCGGGGCAAGAGATGGCCGGCTCGCAAAAGTGGGATTCGTGCCCGCGCGCCGGCGGTTGCCGGTCAATTTCCACCCGCAAGGTGGGCCGGCTCTTCGGTCTCGGCGCGCAAAAATGACCTGTACAAAGATCGTCCAACTGTACGGTGATTCGTATCATGCGGGTTCACCACAACACCCGCCTACGCGCGGCTAAACCTTTGCGCCGCAGCAACTTGAAACATCCCCCGCAGTCCATACGGCAATTCCCGTGCTACGCGGGCGTAACGCCCCGGCCGGCCCCGTGATATTCTTGCGGCAAACTTTCTCGACGGGAGTTCTTACGGGATGAAAGACACGGCTGCGGTCGTCCTCCACGCGGGCGACGATCTCTTTGTCGCCACCACGCCGAGCGGCCACGCGCAGGTGCTCGACACCGACACGGCGCGCGCGAGCGCGGCCTCGCCGATGGAATTGCTGCTCATCGCGCTGGGCGGCTGCACGGCCGTTGACGTGGTCTCGATCCTGCGGAAGAAGCGCGAGCGCGTGACCGGCTACCGCGTCGAGGTGCGGGGCACGCGGCGCGAAGAGCACCCGCGGGCCTTCACGCGCATCGAGGTGCTCCACGTTTTGCGCGGGCACAAGCTCTCGGAGCGCGCGGTCGCACAAGCCGTCGAGCTTTCGGAGGCCAAGTATTGCAGCGTCGCGGCGACGCTCCGCCCGGCGGCCGAGATCGTCTCCACGTTCGAGATCGTCGAAGAAGGTGACGAGGCGTCGGGCGGGGCGTGAGGATCGTCGCGCGCGCCGCGCCGTTCGGAAAAGGGTGACGGATCGTTTATTAAACTGCTAGAATGCCGCCCGTCCCAACCGAACCCCGAACGGAGGAATTCCCGAGATGGCCGACGACGAGCGGAAGCAATGCGCCCACCCCGGCTGCCTGTGCCCGGCGGACGAGGAGAGCAAGTATTGCAGCGCCTACTGCGAGGGCGCTGCCGATCACGCTGAAATGTTGTGCGACTGCGGCTGCCCGAGCTGCCAGTAAGCGCATCAAACGAACGACGAGCCGGCTGTCAACTCCCCCGCCCGCCGCGCGTGGAGCGTCAGCCGGCTCTCACTTTTTCCGCCGCGCGCGGCTGAAACTTTCGACGTCTCCCGCCGCGGCCGCGGTCATCAAACTTCAACCTTGCGAACACGAAACAGGATGCTGACGAACGCGACGCTCACGCTCTCGACGCTGTTACCCGCGCTGGCCCTCGGCCTCGCCTGCCTCGCGCCCGCTCCGTCGAACACGGCCAACGCGCCGGCCGACGCGACGCTTTCCTCGTCGCCCACACTGTCCGAATCGTCGGCCGATCCCGTAGCCCTCGACCCGCAGGCGAGCGACAGCGCGCTCGTCGAAGTGCGCCGGCTCGACCGGCAGGGGCGCACTTCGAGCGGCGAGGTGGGCGTGCTCGCGCCGCAGGAGCACATGCGCCGCGCCGCCATCTACCACGGCAACCGCGCCTTCGAGGAGGCGCGCGCCCACTGGACGGCGCTCATCGCGCGCCACCCGCGCGACGCGAACGTCCCGGCCGCGATCTTCGGCATCGGCCGCTCGCTCTATCAGGAGCGCCGCTACGACGAAGCGCTCCCCTTCTTCGAGCGCCTCGGCCGCGACTTCATCGACCAGAAGGAGGGGCGCGAGGGCTACTACTACGTCGCCGCGACCGTGCTCCGGCTCGGCCGCCCGGCCGAGGCCGCCGCGCGCTACAGCGAGTACGCCGTGAAGTTCCCGGCGGGTGAGCGCGTCGAGGCCGCCTACCTGAACGCCGTGGACAGCTGGCGCGAGGCGGGCCGCAACGGCGACGCCATCGACTGGATCGGCCGCACGCGCGAACGCTACCGCCACAAGGTCGCGGACACGAACGCGCTGTTCGCGCGACTCCGCCTCGACGTTGCCGCGTCCGACTGGCCGTCGGCCGTCCGCGCCGCCGACGAGCTGCGCGCGAAACAGCTTCCCGCCGTCTTCCAGTTAACGGGCGCGCAAACCTTCCAGTCGGAGGTCGCCTACCTGCGCGCCTTCTCCCTCGAAAACTCGAAGCAGAGGGATCAGGCCGCGGCCGCCTACCAGTCGATCACGGATCGCGCTTCGAGCTACTACGGCTGGCTCGCCACGGAGCGCCTGCGGAAGCTGGGCGACGCCGCGCGGCGCGCGGCGGACGCGC
>DATCVD010000827.1:0-2909 GCA_036567125.1 Pyrinomonadaceae bacterium
AGGGCGTCGCGGCGGTGCGCGGCCGCGTCTGCTTCTTGTCCGGCTGCTGCGCCGCGGCGGCCACAGCGCACGCCGCCAGAACCAGCGCCGGCGCGAAGATTTTAACGTTCGTCGTTCTCATCACTTCAAACCTCCGAAAGCTTGCCGGGCGCAACGCGTCAGCGCGCGCCGCGGCCGAAGAGGATCGTCTTGATCGTCTCGAACATGATGACGGCGTCGAGCCACAGGCTCTGGTTCTTGACGTAGTAGAGATCGTACTGCAACTTCTGCCGCGCGTCCTCGACCGACGCGCCGTACGGGTACTTGATCTGCGCCCAGCCCGTCAGGCCGGGGCGCGTCAGGTGGCGCTGCTCGTAGAACGGAATCTCCTCGGCGAGTTGCTTGACGAAGTGCGGCCGTTCGGGGCGCGGGCCGACGAAGTTCATCTCGCCTTTCAGGATGTTCCAGAACTGCGGTATCTCGTCGACGCGCGTCTTGCGGATGAAGCGGCCGACGCGGGTGACGCGCGCGTCGCCGGTCTGCGCCCAGACGGGGCCGTCCCGCTCGGCGTCCGCCCGCATCGAGCGGAACTTCATGATCATGAAGGCGCGGCCGTTCTTCCCCACCCGCTCCTGCTTGTAGAGCACGGGGCCGGGCGATTCGAGCTTGATCGCCACGGCGGTCACGAGCGCGACCGGGAGCGACAGGATCGCGCCGGCTAGTGCGACGCCGCGGTGCGTGAGCGTGCGCACGACCGAACCCAAGCGCGACTGCCGCCCGCGGCCCGAAAAGATGAGCCACGACGGGCGCATCATCTCAAGGTGGACGCGCCCCGTCAGCCGCTCGTAGAACGGCGCGCCCTCCTCAATCGCCACGCCGCCCGACAAACTCAGGTCGAGCAGTTGCCGCACGGGGAACTGACCGCGCCGCTCGCCGAGCGCGACGATGATCCGATCCACCGACTCGCGCCTGACGACCTCCGGCATGTCCGCCGACAGCCCGACGACGCGCGGGTTGACGATTGATTGGCCCAGCAGATCGGGGCGGTTGTCCACGAAGCCGACGACGCGGTAGCCGGCGTCGGGCCGCCCCAGCACCTCGCGCGCGATCTCGCGCGCCGCCTCGCCCGATCCGACGATCAGGATGCGCTCGCCGACGAGCGGGTGGCCGAGCAGCCAGTGGATCGCGACCCTCCACGCGACCATCAGCCCCAGCGCGAGCGGCAGCGCGATCAGGCTGACGCCGCGCCCGATCATCAGCCACGGCACGAGGTAGAAGACGATGGCGAGCGCGATCCACGCGAGGCCGAGCGCCTGCATGAGCCTCAAGACCAGCTCGCGCCGGTCGCTCATCACGACGAAGTCGTAGAGGTCGTAGAGGTAGAAGGCCGAGAGGCAGAAGATCGTGACGAGCGCGGCCTTGTAGTAGCCGTGGCGCGAGACCAGCTCGAAGGGCACGCCGTCCCAGCCGAAGCGGAGCAGCGCCGCCCCGACCAGCCCGCCGAAGACGAGGCCCGCCTCGGCCGCCAGCAGCAGCCACGTCCGCGCGTTGTGTCGGCGAGTCGCCATACAAGAAATGAAGAATTAAGAATTAAGAATTAAGAATGAAAAGCCATTGTCTTTAATTCTTAATTCTTAATTTTTTCACTCTTCATTTTCCCCCGTCTCTTCCGGCCGGTAGCGGCGGCGCTGGTAGTAGTAGCTGGTGTCGTCGGGTTTTTCTTCCGCGCCGTTCAGGACGACGCCGAGGATCGACTGGCGGGGGAGTGGTTCGAGCACGCGGTCGAGCGTCGAGTAGCGCGTCCGGCCGGCGCGGACGACGACGAGGGCGGCGTCGGCGCGGCCGACCAGCACGGTCGCGTCGGTGAAGATGCCGAGCGGCGGCGCGTCGATGATGATGTAGTCGAACTGGCGGCGCAACTCCGCGAGGGCGGCGCTGAACTTCGGCCCCGAAAGCATCTCCGGCGCGTTGTCGTGGGCGCGGCCGCCGGGCAGGAGGTGGAGGCCGGCCGGGTCGAGCCGGACGATGGTCTCGTCGAGCGTCGCCTCGCCGGCGAGGACTTCCGACAGCCCGACGGGGGCGTCGATGTCGAGGTACTCGGCGGCGCAGGGGTGGCGCAGGTCGCCGTCGATGAGCAGCGCGCGCACGCCGTCCGTCTGCGCGAGCAGCCACGCGAGGTTGAGCGCAGTCACCGTCTTGCCCTCCATCACGCCCGCGCTCGTGACGACGACGGCCTGCACGCGGCGGCGCTCGCCCGCGTGCAGCAGGCGGGTGCGCAAGCTGCGGTACTGCTCGG
Organism: Pyrinomonadaceae bacterium; assembly: GCA_036567125.1. GTDB lineage: Bacteria > Acidobacteriota > Blastocatellia > Pyrinomonadales > Pyrinomonadaceae > JAIVGV01. Next base: position 2,276 of record DATCVD010000827.1, read on the forward strand.
CGTGCGGCGAGCGCGGGTCGGTGATCGCGACGAGATGTGGTTCGACGCGCGCGGGCGAGATTTCCACCGAAGGAAACTCGACCGCGCGCGCCGAACCGACAGCGCCCACAGTTGCCCCAGCAACACGCGAAGCCGGCTGGCCGGGGAGTGCCGACCCGGCAGCGGCCGAAGCGTTATGCTCAGCGGGCGCTGAATTGTGCGCGGCGGACGAGGCTTCGCCCGCCCGCGCGTTGAAGAATTTGGGGGCGACGCCGCCGGCGCGTTCCGGCGCGTGCGCCGCGCCTTCGAGATCGAGCGGCGCGCGCTCGGCCGTCAGCTCCGCGTCGTCGGCGCGGCGCGCGTCGCGGCCGTTGCGGCCGTTCGCGCCGTTGCCGTGCGGGTGCGGCTCGCCGGCCTTGCCCTTCGCGCCGTTGTCGGCCGCGCGCTTGAGTGCCTCGTAAACTCTTCCCATCTCACCTTTCCCCCATCGCGTCCCAGCGGCGGAAGGCCGCGCCGATGTCGCTCACGTCCAGCGGCGCGGGCTGCGCCTCCTCGCGCCCGTCCGTGTCGGCGGGCTGTAACGATCCGTTGGCGTGCTGCGGCGACGACCCGTTGCGCGCGCGCGGTTCGGCCGCGACGCCCGCCTGAGCCGGTT
>DATCVD010000828.1:0-5585 GCA_036567125.1 Pyrinomonadaceae bacterium
GGCCGCGCCGCGCGATCAACTTTTCGCGGCGGCCTCCGCGCCCCCGAAGAACGCCGCGCCCGAACTGTTCCCCCGCGCCGCGCTGCGCGACGAGCAGTCGAACGACCCGCAGCAACAGCAGCCGGCCGCGCAGTGGACGCCGCTCACCAACGAGGAGAAGATGAAGCGCGCCGCTAGGAACGCCTTCTTCAACCCCATCGGCATCGGCCGCACGCTCTTCAGCTCCGCCCTCACGCAGTACAACGAGGACGACCAGCCGCACAAGACCCGCGAGGACGAGTTCGCTGACTTCGGGACGCGCTTCGCCATCAACTTCAGCCGCCGCGCCACGCGCACGCTCTTAGGCTCCGGCGTCTACCCGATCCTCTTCAACCAAGACCCGCGCTACGACCGCGCCGACCCGGACAAGGGCTTCGTCGCGCGCGCCGGCCACGCCGTCAGCCGCGTCTTCGTCCAGCGCGGCGACAGCGGCAACTTGCAGCCGGCCGTCTCGCGCTGGGCCGGCTCGCTCTCGGCCTCCGCGCTCTCGAACGCTTGGGAGCGCAGCACGCCCGGCCACGACCGCATCGGCACGGACGCCACCTTCAAACGCTTCGCCAACTCCTTCATCAGCGACTCGATCAACTTCCTCTTCGTCGAGTTCCTGCCCGACATCAAAAAGATTTTCGGGAGGTGAGCAGGGGCCGGAGCCGCCGGTAACGACGACGCCGTTCATGGACGAACGCATCTCCACAATCGTCGCCGAGAGCATCGAGGTGAAGCGGCGCTACTTCGCGGAGCACGCGGAGGACGTGGTGCGCGCGGCGAGCATGATCGCGGCGTCGTTCGGCGCGGGCGGCAAGGTGTTGCTGTGCGGCAACGGCGGGTCTTCGGCCGACGCGCAGCACGTCGCCGGCGAGTTCGTCAGCCAGTTCGGGCGGGGCAGGCGGCGCGCGCTGCCCGCGCTCGCGCTCTCGACCGACGGCGGCGTGCTCACGTCGATCTCCAACGACACGGGCTTCGAGCAGGTCTTCGCGCGGCAGGTCGAGGCGTTCGGCGAGCGCGGCGACGTGCTCGTCGCGATCACGACTTCGGGGGCGTCGCCCAACGTCGTGCGCGCGTGCGAGGCGGCGCGCGCCAAAGAGTTGAAGGTGATCGGGCTGCTCGGCCGCGACGGCGGCGAGGTCGCGCCGCTCTGCGACCTCGCGCTCGTCGTCCGCGCCGACGACACGCAGCGCATACAGGAGACGCACAACCTGATCGGCCACGTCCTCTGCGAACTCGTCGAGCACACGCTCTTCCCCGGCGACCGGGACTAAAAGTAGGAGTTAGGAGCTAGGAGCTAGGAGTTAGGGAAGAACTGCTTTTCCTAACTCCTAGCTCCTGAATCCTGAATCCTGAATCCAATTCACGTGTCGATCTACGAAGACGACTTGCGCCCGCTCTCGCTCGAAGGCGTCAGCACCTACCCGCTCGCCTCGCGGCCGAGCAAGGTCACGGCGGAAGACTTCGCGCGCCCCGTCGGCGACGCGGCCGCGCTCTCCGACTTCCTCGACTCGCTCCCGAACATCCTCGCCGTCCGCTCGTTGCGCGAAGTCGCCGCGCGGATTCGCCGCGCCCGCTCGCTCGGCAAGCCCGTGCTGTGGGGCGTCGGCGGCCACGTCATCAAGACCGGCCTCGCGCCCGTCCTGATCGACCTGATGCGGCGCGGCTACGTCTCGGCCGTCGTCGCCAACGGCTCGGTGCTCGTCCACGACACGGAAATCGCGCTCGCCGGCTCGACCTCCGAGGACGTGGACGCCACGCTCGGCGCGGGCGCGTTCGGCGCGGCCGAGGAGACCGGCAGACTGCTGAACGGCGCGGCCGCCGAAGGCTTACTCGACCGGATCGGACTCGGCGAGGCTCTGGGCCGCGCGCTCGTCCGCCTCCGCCCCCCGCACGAAAACCTCTCCGTGCTGTGCGCGGCGTACCGCGCGCGCGTGCCCTTCACCGCGCACCTCTCCATCGGCGGAGACATCCCGCACTTCCACCCGACGGCCGACGGCGCGGCGCTCGGCCAAACCTCGCACACCGATTTTCGCCTGCTCGCCGAACTCGTCCGCCGGCTCGACGGCGGCGGCGTCTACCTCAACGTCGGCTCGGCCGTCGTCCTGCCCGAAGTGTTTCTGAAGGCCGTCACCTTGGTGCGCAACCTCGGCCACACGCTCTCGGATTTCACGACCGCCAACTTCGACTTCATCCAGTCGTACCGCCCGCTCACCAACGTCGTCCGCCGCCCCGTGAGCGACGGCGCGGGCCGCGGCTACTCGCTCACCGGCCACCACGAAATCCTCATCCCCCTCCTCGCCGCCCAAATCCTCTGCGGCCGCGACGCCTGACCGGCCGGTCGAACGGCCGCCGCACGCGAACGCCCGGCCCCGGCCGTTCGACAACGTCCCGGTCGCCCCACTCTTCCGGCAACGTTCTCGCCGGTCACTTCCCCGACGCCTTTCGCGCCGAAAACTTTTTCGCCGCCGCCATCGCCGCCACCTGAGCGGCAGGCAGGCCCGCCGCCCCGCCGCGCCGCGACGATCTTTCAACAAGATTCCCGTTGACAACGGCCCGCCTGCTCGCTTACCCTGTGAATATCCTGAAAACGATTTTCAATTTCATTACCAGCCGAACCGATTTCAGGATCGCTCTCGCACAGCTTCTACCCTCTTAGAAGGGACTGTTCTCATGCTCAAGGGTCTTCTCGCCGCGCGCGCGCGCGTCCTTTTTTCTCTCGCCCTGCTCGCACTGCTTTCGTCACTCGCCGCGGCGGCCTCGGCGCAGCCGCAGGCCACCGCCGTCTCGGGCCGCGTGCTCGATCAGAACTCGGCCGCGGTCGCGGGCGCGACCGTCACCCTGCGGCGTGAATCGACGAGCTTCGAGCGGACGGCGACGAGCGGCGCGGACGGCTCGTTCAGCTTCGAGAACCTGCCGCCGGGCAACTACGTCCTGAGCGCGTCGGCCCCCGGCTTCTCCGCGGCGGACGTTTCGGTCAGCGCCTCGCCCAGCGCCCGCGGCGCGGGCGTCGAGTTGACGCTCGCGCCCGCTTCCCTCGCCGAGTCCGTGGTCGTCTCGTCGGTGCGGCTCGCCGACGCGCCGGAGGTTGATCGCATCCCCGGCTCGGTCGATGTCATCACGCCGCAGGTTCTGGAGAGCAGCCGCGTCTTCACGACGAGCGAGGCGCTCAGGAAGGTCGCCGGCGTGAACGTCCGCGACGAGGAGGGCTTCGGCCTCAGGCCCAACATCGGCATCCGCGGCCTCAACCCGACGCGCTCGACGAAGGTGCTGCTGCTCGAAGACGGCATCCCCTTCACCTACGCGCCCTACGGCGACAACGCCTCCTACTACCACCCGCCGATTGATCGCTTCGAGTCGATCGAGGTCTTGAAGGGTTCGGGCCAGATCGCCTACGGGCCGCAGACGGTCGGCGGCGTCGTCAACTACATCACGCGCAACCCGCCGCAAGACTGGTCGGGATTCGTCACGCTGACGGGCGGCAGCCGCGACTACTTCAACGGCCACCTGAACGTCGGCGGCACTTGGAAGAACACGGGCCTCCTGTTCGACTTCACGCGCAAGCAGGGCGAGGGCGCGCGCGATCAGCACCGCACGGGGCTGGCGGATTTCAACTTCAAGTCGGTCACTTTAGTCAGCCCGCGTCAGGCTTTGACGAGCAAGTTCAACTACTACCGCGAGCGTTCGCAGGTCTCGTATTCGGGTCTGACCGAGGCCGAGTACGCCGCCGACCCGCGCCAGAACCCTTTCTTCAACGACCGCTTCTACGGCGACCGCTTCGGCGGCTCCGTGATGCACGCGCTCGTCATCAACGCGGACGCCGTGCTCACCACCACGCTCTACGGCCAGTACTTCCGCCGCCACTGGTGGCGTCAGTCGAGCAACTCGGCGCAGCGGCCGAACCGCCTGAACGTCGATCCCGATTGCCGCTCGATGGCCGATCTCAACACGACGTGCGGCAACGAAGGCCGCCTGCGCAAGTACCACTTCGTCGGCGTCGAGCCGCGCCTGCACGTCACGCACTCCCTGTTCGGCGTCCGCTCCGAACTCGACCTCGGCCTGCGCGCGCACTTCGAGACGCAGCAGCGCCGGCAGGAGAACGGCGACCTGCCGAACTCCAGAAGCGGCGCGCTCGCCGAAGACAACGAGCGGCGCAACGCCGCCTACTCCGGCTTCGTGCAGAACCGCTTCGAGGTCGGCGACTTCACCTTCACGCCCGGCCTGCGCGTCGAGCACGTCACCTTCCAGCGCACCAACCGCCTCGCCAACTCCGGCCTCGGCGTCACGGGCCGCACGGATTTGACGCAGCTCGTCCCCGGCCTCGGCGTCTCCTACAACCCGACGGAGCGCCTGACCGTGTTCGCCGGAGTCCACCGCGGCTTCGCGCCGCCGCGCACCGAAGACATCATCAACAACGCGACGGGCGGCACCGTCGAACTCGACCCCGAGCTGAGCTGGAACTACGAGCTGGGCCTGCGCGCCGCGCCGCGCGACGGCCTGCGCTTCGAGGCCGCCTTCTTCCGCATGGACTACGAGAACCAGATCGTCCCGGCCTCGCTCGCGGGCGGCGTCGGCTCGACGCTCACCAACGGCGGCTCCACCGTCCACGAAGGTCTGGAGCTTTCCGGCCGCCTCGACACCGGCGCGCTGCTCCGCCAGCCGCACAGCTTCTACCTGCGCGCGGCCTACACGTTCCTCCCCGTCGCCGAGTTCACCGGCACGCGCTTCAGCAGCGTCCCCGGCTTCACGAACCGGCTCATCACCGGCAACCGCCTGCCCTACGCGCCCGAGCACACGCTGACCGCCTCGTTCGGCTACGCGCACCCGCGCGGCCTCGACGGCTTCCTCGAATCGGTTTACGTCGGCCGCCAGTTCGGCGACGACGTGAACCTTGAGACGACGCGCCCCGACGGCCAGCTCGGCCCCGTCCCCGCGCACACGGTCTGGAACGCGACGGCCAACTATTCGGTCGAGCGGCTGAACACGACCTTCTTCTTCACCGTCAAGAACCTGTTCGACCGCACCTACATCGTCGATCGCGCGCGCGGCATCCTGCCCGGCCCCCCGCGCCTCTCGCAGGCCGGCTTGAAGTTTCGTTTCTAAAGCGGAAAGCAGTTTTCAATGCCAGTTAGTTGTTAGGTGAGACTTAAGGAAGAAAGCCCCCGGCGTTGCAGCGCCGGAGGCTTTAGCACAACCGAGCGGTTAGCCCTTGGACAGGTAACGAACGCGGACGGCGTGCGGGCCACATCCTAACACGCCTCCACCGCAACCACGGAAATTTTCGAACGCCCGCGTCGCGCGCCGCCCCCGCCGTCCGCCTCGGACGGCGTCTCGGTCGTCCGCCCGCCGGCAGCTTCGCGCGCAGCGGGGCCGGGTCGGCCGGCGCTGACGATCTGTTTCGCGGCGTCCGATTCTGCGAGCGCGATCTTAGAGGGGACGTGTGATGAACGAAAAATCGAAGGGCGTCAGGAAGACTGGCCGCTGCCGCCGCCGCGGCGCGCGCTACTGGGTTTTGAAGGTCGGCGCGGCGGGCGCGCTCGTCGCTTACACGGTGGGCGGCA
>DATCVD010000829.1:0-9841 GCA_036567125.1 Pyrinomonadaceae bacterium
CGCCCGAGTCGGCGCGCGGCGCGGAGGAGTTCCGCCCCTCGCCGGAGGCGCGCGAGGTGGCGAAGGGCGACACGGTGCGCCTGCGCACGTTCGGCAAGGTCGGGAAGGTCGAGCGCGTGAGCGGGGGCGAGGCCGAGGTGCTGGTCGGCCGCGTCCGCCTGCGCGAAAAGCTCTCGAACCTCGAACTGGTCGAGCGCGTCGCGCCGAAAGCCGCCGCCGCGCGCGGCGGCCAACTCGAACGCATGGCCGCCGCCTCGCGCGCCACCACGCAGGTGCGCCTCGCGCAAGCGAAGGCCGCCCCCGACGCCGAGTTGAACCTCATCGGCCGCACGACGGACGAGGCCGCCGACGAGACCGACAAGTTTCTCGACGAAGCCTTCATCCACGGCCTCGCCCGCGTCCGCATCATCCACGGCCACGGCACGGGCGCGCTGCGCCGCGCCGTCGCCCAACTCCTTCAGGGCCACCCGCACGTCGCCAGCTTCGCGCCGGCCCCGCCCGATCAGGGCGGCGCGGGCGCGACCGTCGTCGAGTTGAAGTAGTCACTCGTGGGGACTGACCGATGAGACTCTTTAGACACAGCGCGTTCCGAAGAATGCGGGCGGCCCTGTTATCTCTGGCCCTCGTCGCGGCCGCGGGCGGGCCGGCCGCCGCGCAACTGGATCAGTGGGGCTACTGGGAGAACGGCGTCACCGAATCGTGGTGGCTCTCTTCCGGGGACTTTGCGAAGGAAGACGCCGTCAACGCCGCCGCCCTCTGGAAGAGGATCGGCGAGCCGACGCCCGCCGACGGGGCCGGCGGGTGGGCCGGCGACTACTTCCGCGGCGGCAGCACGAGCGGCACCTACGTCCGCTGGTCGCCCGAAGGCGGCTTCATCATAGCGGGCGTGAACAAGTGCGAGGCGAGGGTCGTGGCCCTGACTTACGGGAAGGTGAACGTCACCCCGACCGTCATCCATTTCTTCCCCGAGTTTAGTAAGGCGGCCGCGCCGCACGGCCACGCGCACGGCGCGCGCCGCGCCGCCGACCCGCTGGCCGCCATGCGGTTCGTGCCGGTCGAGTGGCTCGGCGAGCGTCTGCTGATTAACGAGGGCGAGATGGGGAGCTTCGGCGACTACGTTGCCGGGTTGGGCGAGTACAATTTCTGGCTCGGCACCCCTCACTTCTTCGCCGAGGATTTGATCGGCACGCAGTTCTACGCCAAGACCGTCCCCGAGTTCGTCGCCGCCGCGGGCGAGGGCGGGCGGGAAGCAGAGGCCGAAGCGGCGCCGGTCGAGGCGGCGGCAGCGCCCGGCGAAGGCGAGCAGGCCGAGGCCGCGCCGCCCGTCGTCCCGCCGGGGTACGAACGTTTTCTCAAGAAGCCGATTGAGGCAACGGTCACGGCCGTCGGCGGCCGGCGCGTCAGGCGCAAGCTGAGTTTCAAGAACGAGTCCTCCGAGGTCTTTTACGGACACGTTTCGCTGACCGACGTGACCATCGACGCCGGCACGGAGCACGGCCTGAAGCCGGGGATGTTCCTGCTGGCGAGAGACGCGGGCGAGGTCGAGCGGATCAGGATCGTCCGCGCCGGCAAGCGTTCCTCGACCGGCTACGTCATCAGAGAACTGGCGGAGGACGGCAGCGAAACCGTCACGGACGGCGACGACGCGAGGCGGCCCCGCCCGAAAGTCGCCGCCGGCTGGAAGCTGACGACCTCGCCCTTCTAAGACGCGCCGCGACTCTCCGCACTCCCGGACGCCCCCGCCGCCCGAACGCTACCACGGAGACCATAGCCATGCCGCACAGGTTCACCCGCGCCACCCTCGCCCTCCTGCTCCTCGCGGCCGCGCACGCGCCGCGCGCCGGGGCCGCCGGCCAGTCGGTCGAGCAGCTGACCGTGTACGACGCGGGGGTGGCGCAGTTCGTCGAGGTGCGCGCGCTTGAGTTGCAGACGGGGCTGAACACCGTCGAGTGGCGCAGCCTGATGCCGCAGGCTTTCATCCGGACGCTGCGCGTCGTGGCCGAGGGCGCGGAGGTCGTCCGGCAGGACGTGACCTACGACGGCCCGGAGGTGCGCGGCGGCCGCGCGCCCGTCCTCCACCTCGTTTTACGCAGCTCCGGCGCTCCGGGCGCGCGCCGCGTGCAGGTCGATTACCTCGCGCCCAACCTCGGCTGGCAGAACGACTACACGCTCGTGCTCGCGCCGGCGCAAGCGGGCGCGCCGCCGACGACCGCTTCGCTCGACTCGTGGGTCTCGCTGCTCAACTCCACGGGCGTCGATCTGACGGCGCGCCGCGTCGATCTGATCGCCGGCGAGATCGCGCTCATCAACACGGCCGGGGGCGGCGGGCGCTTCGACGCCAGCATGAACGTCTCGCAGAGGGCGTCGGGCAGTGCGACCGACGAAATCTCGGAGGCCGTCTCGTCCGCGCCGGCCGGCGCGCTGAGCGCGTTTAGCCGCTTCCGCCTCGGCGAGCAGATCTCGATCAACGCGAACGCGCCGGTCAACCGCTTCCCGCTCTTTCAGGGCGCGCGCGTCGCGGTCGTCGAGCGCCACGTCTTCGAGAACGACTACAACGCGCAGACCTTCGCGCGCGGCGGCTTCGTCCTGCTCCCGCGCGGCCTCGAAGTGCGTCTGGTCTCGCGCAACACGACGGGCGTGCCGATGCCGGCCGGGCAGGTGACGATCTACGCGCGCCCCGCCGACGGCTCGCCCGCGCAGATCGTCGGGCAGGATCGCGTGCCGCTCGTGGCGATGAATGAGGAGTTCAGCGTCTCGCAGGGCCGCTCCTCGACCCTGCTCGGCACGCGCCGCGTGCTTGAGCGCCGCGCCGAGTCTTACCGCCTCGCCGACGGCCGCACGGACGAGAAGCTGCTGACGCGCGTCGAGATCGTCTTGACCAACCGCGGCGCGCGCGCGACCGAGGCGTTCGTGCGCGAGCGCGTCGAGCCGTACGACGGCAACCAGTGGCGCGTGCTCGAATCCTCCGCGCCGGCCGAACCGCTCGGCGCGAACCTCGTCCAGTTCCGCCTGCGCGTCCCCGCGGGCGGCACGCAGACGCTCACCTACACGGTCGAGACGAACTGAGCCGGCCGCGCTCGGGGCGAGTTTGAGCAAGCCGTGATCGAGACTGACTGAGCAAGGACGACGGCCGCCACCCGCGACATGCGTTACCCGCAGACATTCCTCGACGACCTCCGCCGGCAGGCCGACATCGTGCGCGTCATTCAGGACTACGTGAGCCTCAAGAAGAAGGGCGCGAACTGGATGGCCTGCTGCCCGTTCCATCAGGAGAAGACGCCGTCGTTTTCGGTCAACCCGGCGAAGGACATCTTCTACTGCTTCGGCTGCGGGAAGGGCGGGAACGTGTTCAAGTTCGTGATGGAACTCGAAAACGTCTCGTTCCCCGAATCCGTCCGCATCGTGGCCGAGAAGTTCGGCGTGCCGCTCCCCCAGATGCAGGAGGATCAGAAGTTCGAGGCGCGGCGCAAAGAGGCCGACGAGGTCGTCGAGTTGAACCAGTGGGCGCTGGAGTGGTGGGAGCAGCAGTACGAACAATCCGCGGAAGCGCGCGCGGCGCGCGAGTACGTCGAGGGGCGCGGCATCACGGAGGAGACGCGCAAAACTTTCCGCCTCGGCTACGCGCCCGACAGTTGGGACGCGATGACCGCGCACCTCAAGCGTAAAGGCGCGACGGCCGCGCAGATCGAGCGCAGCGGGCTGGTCGTTAAAAAAGAGGCGGGGGGAAGTTACGACCGATTCCGGGGCCGCCTGATCTTCCCGGTGCTCGATTCGCAGGGGCGCGCGGTGGCGTTCGGCGCGCGCGTGCTGCCCGGCGGCGGCGAGCCGAAGTACCTGAACTCGCCGGAGACGGCGGCCTACACGAAGGGCCGGCACCTCTACGGCCTGCACCAGAACCGCGAGGAGATCAGGCGCAAGAAGTTCGTCATCCTCGTCGAGGGCTATCTCGATCTGATCGTGCCCTACCAGTTCGGCGTGCGGAACTGCGTGGCGAGCCTCGGCACGGCGCTGACGGCCGAGCAGGCGCGTTTGCTGAGCCGGTTCGCGCGGCGCGTGGTGGTCAACTACGACGGCGACCGGGCCGGCGTCAGCGCCGCCAAGCGCGCCATCGAGGTGCTGCTGCCGGAAGACTTCGAGATCAAAGTTCTGGTGCTGCCCGACGGCCAAGACCCGGACGAGTTCATCCGCGCGCAGGGGGCGGACGCGTACAACGAGCGGCGCGGCGCGTCCGCGACGTTCATCCAGTTCGTGCTCGATCAATCGGTGGCGGGGAGGAACTTGAACAACCCGCGCGACAAGGGCGAGGCGGTCAAGGAGGTCTTGCCGTTCGTGCGCGCCTTCCGCGACCGGATTTTGAAGCGGGAGTATTTCGATCTGGCGATGGACTCGCTGCGCGTCGAGGATCGCGCGCTCCGCCAGTCGCTCTGGAAGGACGTGCACGCGCCGCAGCAGCAGCACGCCGGCGCGGGCGCGGCCGAGGACGTGACGCGCCGGGTGGCGCGCGCCGAGACGCAGCCCGTCACCGTCGCCGAGCAGCGACTGTTGGAGCTGCTCGCGCACGACGCGGAGCTGCGCCGCCAACTGCTGCCCTACGTCGAGCCGGAGGACTACGAGGAGTTGCCGTCGGCCGCGGTCTTCCGCGCGCTCGCGGAGATCGAGCGCGACGGACTCGAAGTCGATTTCACGACCTTAGGCGCGCGCACCGAGGGCGACGCCGCGGCCGAAGACCTCGTGCCGCTGCTGCTCATGCACGAACCCGAGCGCGCCGAGGGCGAGGCGACCGACGCCGTGCTCGCCGAGGCCGAGAGCTGCCTGACGGCGCTCCGGTTGATGCGGATCGAGCGGCGGCTGAAAAACCTTCAGGCCGAGGTGGCGGCGGCCGACCGGGTGAACGACGCCGAGCGGCGCGACCGCCTCGTCATGGAGCAGCTTGAGTGGACGCGCCGCCGCAACGCCCTGCTCCCGCGCGGGCAGTAATTCTGCCGCGCGCGTGCGCGCCGGGCTTGCCAAACCCGAATCCGAACCTACAAAATCCCTTGGCCCATTCCTTAAACTCCTCTTCGCGGGGTGACGACGACAAAGTGAGCATGGAAGAGAAAGAGTCGGACGACGTGGTTCAGCGGCTGCTGGAACTCGGCACGGACAAGAAGTTCCTCAGCTTCGACGACCTCAACCGCGAACTGCCCGACAACATGGTGTCGCCCGACGACATCGAGGACGTGCTGCAAAAACTCGACGGCGCGAACATCACGGTCGCCGACTCGGACGAGAGGCTGATCGAGCAGGCCGCGGCCGTCGCCGTCACCGACGACGACGAGATGTCGGACGACGACGAGGTGCTCGACCTCTCGGCCGGCGCGCTCGAAAAAACGAACGACCCCGTCCGCCTGTACCTGCGCGAGATGGGCGTCGTGCCCCTGCTCACGCGCGAGGGCGAGGTCTCCATCGCCAAGCGGATCGAGCGCGGGCAGATCAAGACGCAGAAGGCCATCTCGCGCTCGCCCATCGCCGTCTGCGAGTTGCAGAAGATCGGCGACGAACTCGAAGCCGGCAAGTTGAACATCCGCGACGTGGTCAACTTCTCCGATCAGGCCGAGCTGACGGGGCAGGAGGACAAGGCCGAGGAGTACTACCAGTGGACGGCCGAGGGCATCAACAACGTCCGCAAACTTTTCAGGGCGGGGCTGAAGGACTGGGAGCGGCTGCGGGCCGAGGCGAAGCTGACGCGCGGCAAGAAGTCGAAGAAGCTGCTGCGCCTCAAGCGCAAGGTGGCGCGCACGCGCTTGGAGATCGCGCAGATCGTCTCGGGCGCGACCTCGCCCGCGGGCGGCGACAAGGGCCTGAACCTGACGGAGCGCGCGCGCCAGCGGCTCATCGGCTCGATCCGCACCATCGCGATGGACGTGCGCTCGGCCGAGCGCGACATCGAGAAGTACACCGAGCGCTTGGGGCGCAAGCGCCTGAAGCCGGAGGAGGAGCGCGAGTACAAGCGCCAGATCGCGGCGGCCAAGAAGCGGCTGCAAATGATCGAGCAGGAGACCTACGTCACGCCCGTCGACGTCAAGCGCTCGCTCCAGTCAATCGTCGTCGGCGAGTACGAGACGGCGCAGGCCAAGCGCGAGCTGATCGAGGCCAACCTCCGGCTCGTCGTCTCCATCGCCAAGAAGTACACGAACCGCGGCCTGCAATTCCTCGACCTGATCCAAGAGGGCAACATCGGCTTGATGAAGGCCGTGGACAAGTTCGAGTGGCGGCGCGGCTACAAGTTCTCGACCTACGCGACGTGGTGGATCCGGCAGGCGATCACGCGCGCCATCGCCGATCAGGCCCGGACGATCCGCATCCCCGTCCACATGATCGAGACCATCAACAAGCTGATCCGCACCAGCCGCGCTCTCGTGCAGGAGTTGGGGCGGGAGCCGACGAGCGAAGAGATCGCGAAGAAGATGGACATCCCCGTCTCGAAGGTGCGCAAGGTCTTGAAGATCGCGCAGGAGCCGATCTCGCTCGAAACGCCCATCGGCGAGGAGGAAGACTCGCACCTCGGCGACTTCATCGAGGACAAGTCGATCCTGAACCCGGCCGACGCCGTCGTCGCCTCGAACCTGCGCGAGATCACCGACGAGGTGCTGGCGACGCTCACGCCGCGCGAGGAGAAGGTCATCAAGATGCGCTTCGGGCTGGGCACGACCGGGTCGGAGCACACGCTCGAAGAGGTCGGCCAGCACTTCGCCGTCACCCGCGAGCGCATCCGCCAGATCGAGGCGAAGGCGCTGCGGAAACTGCGCCACCCCTCGCGCTCGCGCAAGCTGAAGGCGTTCCTCGAAGGAACTAGGCAATAAGCAGTCCGAGCGGTTAGAATGCTCAACGGGGCCGGTGGTCGGCGGCGCGCTAAGTCGAAGCGCGCCAACCGATTCCCGGCCTCACGCATCTAAAGTCGGGCATCCCCGAAATGAAGAAGATCGTCGAGAGCTACAGGCGAAAACTCGCCACCGAGGACGGCTACCGCATTAAGCGCGGCGCGCGGCTGCGCGTCGCCCTGTGCTACCCGAACGTGTACGCGGTCGGGATGGCGAACCTCGGCTTCCACTCGGTTTACGAACTCTTCAACAACACCCCGGAAGTCTCCTGCGAGCGCGTCTTCCTGCCCGACTCGGACGAGCTGCGCGAGTACGAGCGCACGCGCGCGCCGCTGCTCTCGCTGGAGACGCAGACCCCCTTGCGCGACTTCGACGTGGTCGCCTTCTCCGTCTCCTTCGAGACCGACTACTTGAACCTCGCGCGGATGCTCCGGCTCGCGGGCGTGCCCCTCTGGTCACGGGATCGCGCCGACCGCGACCCGCTCGTCGTGATGGGCGGCGCGGCGTCGTTCCTGAACCCGGAGCCGGTCGCTGACTTCGCGGACGTGATCGGCGTCGGCGAGGGCGAGGTGCTCGTCCCGCAACTGCTCGACACAATTTTCGAGAACGAAGGCACGAAGGACGACTTGCTGCTCGCGCTCGCGCGGCGCGGCCGCGGCTTCTACGTGCCGTCGCTCTACGAGGTCGCTTACCGCGCTGACGGGACGGTCGAAGCCTACACGCCGAAGCGGCCGGGCGTGCCCGTGCGCGTCGGGCGCGCGGTCGCGGCCGAGAACCCGAAGGAAGGGACGTTGCGCCGGGCGATGCGGCGCGGCGACGTTGAAATCGCCGAAGCGCTGCGCGAGCGGGACGTGTTCGCGCCCTCGACCGTCGTGTGGGCTCCCGAGGCGGAGATGGGCGAGCGGTTCCTCGTCGAGATTTCGCGCGGGTGCTCGCAGGGGTGCCGCTTCTGCTGGGCGGGCTTCAACTACTGGCCGCCGCGCGTCGTGCCGGCGCGCGACGTTCTGGCGAAGGCGCGCGAGTGGCGCGCGAAGACCGACCGCATCGGGCTGGTCTCGACGGCCGTCTGCGACCACCCGGAGATCAGCGAAATCCTGTCGGGCCTGCGCGCGATGGACTACCGCATCTCGGTCTCGTCGCTGCGGCTGGATCAGATCGAGGACGAGCTTTTGGACGCGCTCGTCGAGTCGCGCGATCAGCAGATCGCGGTCGCGCCGGAGACGGGGTCGGATCGCCTGCGCAAGGTCATCAACAAGAATCTGACGAACGACGAGATCGTGGAAATCTGCGGCTCGGTCTTCGACCGCGGGATGCTGACCGTCAAGCTGTATCTGATGGTCGGGCTGCCGACCGAACGGGACGAGGACTTGGACGAGATGGTCGCGCTCGTCGAGCGCATCAAGGACAGAATGCTCGAAGCGGGCAAGCGGTTCGGGCGCGCGGGGAAGATCATCCCGGCCTTAAACGGCTTCGTGCCGAAGCCGAACACGCCGTTCCAGTGGGAGCCGATCTGCGAGGAGCGCGAGCTCAAGCGCCGGCTCAAGCTCGTCTCGAAGCGGCTCGCGCGCATTCCGAACGTCGAGGTGCGCGTCATGTCGGCGCGCATCGCGCACGAGCAGGCCCTGTTCTCGTCGGGCGACCGCACGGTCGCGCGCGTCATCGAGCGGATGGCCGCGAACGGCGGGGATTTGCACGCGGCGCTGCGCGAGACGAACGTCGACGCCGCGTTCCACACGGAGCGCGCGCGCCCTTACGACGAAACGCTGCCGTGGGAGATCGTCGAGACGGGGCAGGGGCGCGAGTTTTTCCAGCGGGAGCACGAGCGCGCGCAGGTGGCGAAATCGACCGCGCCGTGCCCCTCGGTCAGCCAGTGCGAGCGCTGCGGCGTGTGCCCGACGACGTGGCTCGCCTCGGCCGCGCCCGCGCTCGTGCAGTTGCAGTCGTCGCTCGGCGCGAAGGTGGCGACGGCGACGGCCTGAGAGTTTTTTTTACGGCACGGAAGAAGGGCGCGACTGAAACTCAGTCGCGCCCTTCTTCCGTGCCGCCAACCCCCGGCCGCGGCGCTTACTGCCCGGTGGCCACCCTCACGCTGCGCACGCTCACGTCGAAGTCGTACTCATACTCGGTGACGAGGAGCGAGATCGGCGTCGCGTAGCGCACGCTCGCCTTCATGCGCCGGCCGTCGCGCCCGACCTCGACGGTCGCGTCCTCCGGCAGGCCGTGCTCCTCGAAGTTTTGGCGGAACTGCTGCTCGACCCACGTGGGCGTCTTCCCCGAGGCGACCGCGTCCTCGACCGTCTCCTGCATGAACCGCTCGAAGCGCCACGCGCGGTACCTCGCCGGCACGTACTGCCCGCCGACGTAGACGAGCGCGGCGATGACCGCCATGACTAGCAAGAAGTTGAGCCGCGAGCCGCCGCGCTCGCGCGCGCGGGCGTCGGCGGGCTGCGGTTCGCCTGATTGCTTCATCGAGCGTCCCCCTTAGACTTAGATCAGTTCGGCGCGAGTCCCGCGCGCAGCGCCTCGCGCACGACGCGCGGCGGCACCTCGCGCGCGGGCACGACGCGCGCGCGCCCGATCTCTTCGAGCAGCACCCAGTGGAGCTGGCCGCCCGCCGTCTTCTTGTCGGCGGCGGCCGCGCGGAGGATATCGGAGGCGTCGAGGTCGTCGGCGCGCGGCAGCGGCCCCGCCAGCGCGATTGCCTCCCTGAGCGATTGTAGCGCCGCGGCGTCGAGCAGGCCCAGCCTTTTTGAAATCTCCCCCGCGACGACGCAGCCGTGCCCCACCGCCTCGCCGTGGCGGAAGCGGCGAAAACGCGTCACGGCTTCGAGCGCGTGCCCGACCGTGTGGCCGAAGTTGAGGACGCGGCGCGACAGCGGAGCGCCCGCCGCGTCTCCCTCCAAGCTCTCGCGCTCGTCCGCCGCGACCACGCGCGCCTTGAACGCGCAGTGCTCCGCGACCAACCCGGCGAGGGCTTCGCC
>DATCVD010000830.1:0-5903 GCA_036567125.1 Pyrinomonadaceae bacterium
CCCGCGGCCAACGTCCCGCGCCAGCCCTTGCCCGCCGCCGACTCGCCGACGAGCCGCAGACTCACAGGCGCGCCGCGCGTGTCTGCGGTGTCTGCGGTGTCTGCGGTGTCTGCGGCGCGCACCGCGTAGCCGTCCATGAGCGCGCGGTCGAACGGCGGCAAATCCGTGTCGGCCTTCACGTCCTCGGCCAGCACGCGCCCGCGCGCCGCGCCGAGCGCGACCTCCTCGGCGGGCAGCGCGCTCGTCTGCTCGCGGACGATGCGGATCGCTTCGTGAACGGGAATCATTTGCGGAAATTAAGAATTAAGAATTAAGAATTAAGAACTCGGCCGCCACCGCTCGTCGGTTGCGCGTTGTGCGTTCTCAGTATCATAACGGCCTTCGCGCCGTAACACGCAGGCGGCGAGCGCGCGAAGCTCTCGGAGCCGGCCACACACTAATCTTTATTCTTAATTCTTAATTCTTAATTTGCCTTTCAGTGTACGACGCGCCGCTTGACGACGCCGCCGCTGGCGTCGGCGATGCGGTGGACGACGACGAAGGCCGACTCGTCGCGCTCGGCGACGACGCGCTTGAGCCGCGCGATCTCCAGCCGCGTCACGACGCAGTAGAGGATGTCGTGCTCGGCGTCGGAGAAGCCGCCGTGCCCTTTGTAGATGGTGACGCCGCGGCCCAGCTCGTGCAGGACGGCGTCGCGTATCTCCGCGCTGCGCGGCGAGACGATGGTGACGCCGTTGAACTCTTCGATGCCGTGGATGATGAAGTCGACGGTCTTCGACGCGGCGAAGTAGGTCAGCATCGAGTAGAGCGCCGGCTCGACGCCGAGGAAGAGCGCGGCGACCGAGAAGATCACGACGTTCAGGACGAGGATGATGTCGCCGACCTGCGTGCCGAGCCGCTTGCTCAGGAACAGGGCGGCGACCTCCGTGCCGTCGAGCACGCCGCCGCCGCGGATGGCGAGGCCGATCCCAGCGCCGATGAAGAAGCCGCCGAAGACCGCGGTCAAAAGTTTATCGTCCGTGACGACGGGGAACTTGGCGAAGGCGAGGCACGCGGCCAGCCCGAAGATCGCGGCCACGCTCTTCAGGGCGAAGGCCCGGCCCACCTGCTTGTAGCCGAAGACGAGGAACGGGATGTTGAAGACGACGATGAGCGCCGCCAGCGGCACGCCCGACAACTCCGCGACGAGCATCGACACGCCCGTCACGCCGCCGTCGATGAACCGGCTCGGCAGCAGAAACCCCTTCAGCCCCAGCGCCGCCGACAACACGCCCAGCGCCAGCAGCGCCGCCCCCGCCCCTTCCCGCACCCACTTACGCATCGTGCCCAACGTTAGTTTCCCCGCGCCCCGCGGTCAAGCGACACCTTCGTTAAGTGCTGGACGCGGCCCTCAGGAACCCGATCATGTCTTCCGACCGGAGTTCGGGGCGCGGTGACGAACGGGCCGACGCCGTCGCCCCGAACAGGCGCGCCGGGGCGCGGGGTTAAAGCGCCGGGGCGTTCCCGCCGACGCCGGGAATTTGCTTGCCCGGCGCTCGCGCCTTATCCGGGGCGCGCGCTGTTGACTTTCCGGGCGAAGTGGCTTGACAACGATATCGAAATGCTGGCAGATAGAGGCGCTCACACGCTCGGCCAAATCGACGCACGCTCCTCCGCCCATCTTGCTTACTTAATTAAACCGGCGACTCAGGCGCATGAAGACCAACTTAACCACGGCGCAAAATACCCCCGGCGAATCAGACGTCGATCTGATGATGCGCTTCGAGTCACTCCGGCAGGCGTGGTGGCCGTCGATCAGCGCGCTGATCGACGAGGTCACAAGCGTTCCGAGTCAGCAAGGCTCGCTGCTGCGGCGGATGGTCGAGTACCACCTGCAATCGGGCGGGAAGCGGCTGCGGGCGATCCTCCCGCTGCTGATCGCCGAGGCCCTCGGGTGCGACCCCGGACGGCTCGTCCCCTTCGGGGCCGCCTGCGAGGTGCTGCACAACGCCTCCCTCATCCACGACGACCTACAAGACGGCGACACCACGCGGCGCGGACGCCCGGCCGCGTGGAAGAAGTTCGGGACGGCGCAGGCGATCAACCTCGGCGACGCGATGATCGCCTACTCCGTCCTGCTCCTGTGTCGCTTGGACGTCCCGGCCGAGCGGAAAGAGAGAATCATCAGCCTCACGCTGACCGAGATGCTGAGGGTCATAGACGGGCAGGTTCAAGACCTCGAACTCAAGGATCACGGCGAGGCGGCGCTGGCCGATTATTTGCAGATGATCGAGGGCAAGACGGCGAGTCTTTTCGCGCTCCCGATGGCCGGCGCGGCCTTGTTGTGTGACGCCCCTCAGGAGGTGGAGCGGGGCCTCGTGGAAGCGGCCTGTCACATCGGCATGCTCTTTCAGATTCAGGACGACATCATGGACATCTACGGGGAGAAGGGGAAGGAGCTGCCCGGCAACGACGTGCGGGAGGGGAAGCGCAGCATACTCGTCGTGCACTGCCTCGAAGCGGCGGGGGCGGACGACGCGGGCTGGCTAAGGGGCGTGCTCGATAAGCGGCGAGACCAGACGACGGTGGAGGACGTCGCCGGCGCTAAAGACCTATTCGTCCGCTCCGGCTCGCTCGCCTTCGCGCTGGAGGAGTTGGCGCGCCGCCGGAAGGCGGCCCTCCAAGTGCCGGCGCTCGCGCCCTACAGGACGCTGGTGGCGGTTCTCGGCCGGGCGTGCGACATGTTTCTCCAACCCGTCAGTACAGTTGTTAATGAATACTCCCTAGCGCAGAGGCATTGAGCGGGCCTCGCGGGCGGAAGCCGCGCCCCGCGGCGAAACGTGCCGAAGGCCGGGCGGCATCCGACCAGCCGGCGCAAAGCGTTTCATCACCGCTCGCGGCCGGCGCGGCGGCGGCGTCTGAATCACGGTTGCAACCGCGCCGCACGGCCGTTTAAGCACTTTCCTTCCACAACTTATTTGTTGCACCGATCTGGGGGTGGTGATAGTATGCGTGCCGCGCGGACTCGGCCTCGCAAGTAAGCCACGGGTCAGTAGCTGTTCCGGCCTCGCTATCAGGGCGAAGCGGATTCAGCATTCGTAACCACTCACAAACTCTGCGCTCAAAAGGAGACGAGGTATGGAAGAAACCAAAGAAGTGCTGTCCGGTGCCGAAGTGGAAGACAGGCAAGAGAGTTCCTTGGCTGCTTCTCTGCAAAGTGAATTGACTGACGAGCAGCTTCTGGAGCTGGCCGAAGGCTCCTGCACGTGGGGCACGGGCCGTTGCGGCAGCTAGCTCGGTAGAAGTCCCGAAGTCAAGTTCAAGGCACACCAAGTTACAGGTTTTGGCTCGAAGCTAGGTGGCTCTACCTAGGCGTGATTCCGGCCCGAATTTATAATTTTGGTGTGCCGTATTCTTTGATCCGATTGCGGGCCTCCATCTCAGTCGGCACGTCCGCGAGTTTCTTCCCCTTCTCAACTCTCTTTCAGGCTGTGACGCGAAGGCTCTTGCGCCGGGAGCAGACTCTTTAAAACAGGCCATGAAGACTGTGCTGGTGGGCCATGAGTGACAACACCCGCCGGAGGCTCGACGCCTCTCTGGAACTGGTCAGGGACCACTGTCACCCCCTGCTGATGTCCCCCGACAGTTTCACCCGGATACGGAACGTGGCCCGGTCGTGGCCGAGGTTCGCCGTCGATTTTTTCGGGTTCGAGTGCAGGCTGGGGACGACCGACGGGCCGACGGACTGCGCGATGAACCTCACGCCGGACGGCGCGAGGATGCTGGCCGGCCGCTCCGAGTTCGCGCCGCCGCCGGCCCTACAGGACGGCCCGTGGGAGAAGCTCCGCAGGTTCTTTCAGGAGTGGGGCGACACGCGCCAGACGCCTTACGCCGACGCCACGTCGGCGTGGCTGGAGTTTGATTCGTCGGACGAAGCGCCCGCCCCGAATCTCCTCTTCGGATACTGGCCGGATAAGCCGGAGACTCGCAGACCTCCCGAATGGCTCGCGGAGACGGTGCTGCCGATACTGCTCGGAGACTCCGTGCCGGCGGCGCTCAAGCAGAACTTGCTGCGCTGTCTCGAAGCCCGCCCGGCGCGGACGAGAGACTTCCAGATCGGCGTGATGTTCTCCCGAAGTTTTCAAGCCGTCCGGCTCTGCGTCTTCGACCTGCCGGAAGACGACATCGAGCCTTACCTCGAACGGATCGGGTGGCGAGGCCCGCGCGGCAAGCTCCGCGAGTACGTGGACGGCCTGCGGCCGCACGCCGACTTCGTCGCGCTGCATTTAGACATGGGAGAAAAAATTTTCCCGCACATCGGCGTCGAGCCGGGCTTCGACGCCAGCTGCTGGTCGAGGCAGCCGCACCTCGAACCGCGTTGGGAGGGGCAGTTCGATCAGCTTTCCCGCTTCCGTTTGTTGCTCCCCGAAAAGAAACAGGCGCTCCTCGCGTGGATCGGTCATCAGAGGCTTCCCGGCGACGAGGAGACTCTGCTGCTCCGCGGACTGAGTCACCTGAAAGTCGTCCTCGGTCACGACGGCGGCGCGACGGCGAAGGCATATTTCGGCATCACGCACCGCGCTCTGGGGGCGGCCAAATGATGGCCGGGAGCCAGATTGATCCGGGGCGGGCGGCGCGCGCGGCGACCGATTTTCTCTTGGCCGCGCAGGACGCGCAGGGCGCGTGGAAGGATTTCCTGCTGCCGGCCGGCAACAGTAACGTCTGGGTGACGGGTTACGTGGGCGAGGCGCTGGCGTCCCTGCCGGCGGCCGAAGCGCGGGAGGCCGCGCTCGGCGGGTGGCGGTTTCTCGAAGGCGTAAAGAGCGGCGCGGGCGGGTGGAGTTATAATCCGACGGTGCCGGGCGATGCGGACAGCACGCTCTGGGGCCTGCGGCTCGCCGAGAAGGTCGGGCGCGAGAACTCCGAGCGCGCGCGGGCGGCGAGTGAGTTTCTGGCGTCGCACGTCCGGGAGTCAGGCGGCATCGCCACCTACGCCTCGGCCGCGCCGGTGCGAAACTTCATCGGGCTTCCGCCGCTCGTCACCTTTCGCGGCTGGACTCAGTCTCACGTCTGCGTGACGGCGGCGGGCGCGCATCTCGGCGCGCACCGCGGCGCGTTCCGGCAGTACCTGCTCGACCGGCAGTCGGAGGACGGAAGGTGGGCGGCTTACTGGTGGTTCGACGACGAGTACGCGACGGCGGAGGCCGTGAGCGCGCTCGCCGCGGCGGAGCAAACGCCGGCGGACTCCGATCCACGTCTCGCCCCGGCGATTGCGCGCGGCGTGGACTGGGCGCGGCGGCGAAGCGAAGCGTTGTCGGCGGCGGAGGCGGGGAGCGCCCCCGCCTTCGCCCTCGCGCAGTCGCTTCGCGTGCTGGCTCGCAGCCGCCGGCCCGAAGAGGTGCGCGACACGCTCGCCGCGGGGTTGCGCAGGCTCGCCGAGTGGCAGAAGCCCGACGGCTCGTGGCCCGGCTCGGCGCGACTCCGCGTCCCGCACCCCGAAGCAATCACACCGGCGGCGAACGGAAGTTGGACGCTGTGGACGCGGATGCCGCCCGGCGCGCCGACGCTGGAGAGCATCCTGAAGAATACTTTCAACATCTTCTCCCTCGACCACTACGGAGTCTTCACGACGGCGACGGTGCTCCGCGCGCTGTGGGAAATATCGCGCCTCGACGGACTCGCGGTTAGAGCCTGAAACTACGACTGCCTTGACAGCCATCAACTGGACAGACCCGCCGATCGTCGAGCAGGTGGAAGAGCTTCACCGGCGCGGGTGGGTTGTGCTCCGCGACGTCTTCTCGGCGGACGAGATGCGCGGACACCGGGCGCTCCTCCGCGACTATATTTCGAGCACGCAGGCGAAGCGCCCCGACGCGATGGACGCGACGCCGTTCGCAGCGGCGGGCGACCCCGCGCCCGCGCCC
>DATCVD010000831.1:0-26186 GCA_036567125.1 Pyrinomonadaceae bacterium
CGGCGCGCGGCGTGAGCGCCGGCTTGGGCATCGTGGGCGCGGTCGCGGGCGGGTGGCGGACGTGGCGAGGCGGCCAGATCGACCGGCTGATCAGACCGGACGTTTCAATCTTCGTCGGCTTTTCGGGCGGCGCTCTCCTGAATACTGAAGGGCGGGTGGTCGGCGTCAACACGACGGGACTAGCGCGCGGAGCGGGGCTGACGGTTCCGGCTTCGACGGTCGACCGCGTGGTCGACCATTTGCTTCAGCACGGCCGCGTCGCGCGCCCCTATCTCGGCGTCGGGATGTTTAACCGGGTCGCGCTGCCGGAAAAGTTGCGGGAGAAGTTCTACCTGCAAAAGTCATCCGGCCTGATGATCCTTTCGGTCGAAGCGGACGGGCCGGCCGACAGGGCAGGGATCATGATCGGGGACATCCTGCTCGCGCTGGGCGACGCGGCGATCCCCGACACCGACGACGCGCAGGCTTTGCTCGCGGGCTTAAAAGTCGGGGCCGCCGTCAAGGCGAGAATCCTGCGCGGCGGGGAACTCTGTGAGGTGGAGATCATCCTCGGGGAGCGGCCCGCGCGAAAAAGGTAGGCGAGGACGGGTGAGTGAGAGCAGGAGGGGCGGCGACGGTGTGGTGGCGAGTGTCTTTATCATCGCCGCCTCGGACGTCGTGCGCGCGGGACTGACAGCCCTGATCGAATCGGACGGCCGCTTCACGGTCACCGGCGGCGCGGCTGATTCGCGTGAACTCCCGACAATCGACGGGGCGGAGCAGTCGTCGCCGGACGTGGTCGTGATCGACGCCGAATGGCAGACGGAAGAGTCGCTCGACGCGCTGAGGGCCGCCGCCTACGAGTCGTGGGAAGATGGCGGCGCGCCCGCGCTCGTCGTCATCGGGGACGAAGAGGGCGAATGGGCGAGAGACGCCTTGCGCGCCGGCGTGGTGCGCGCGCTCCTGCCGCGCGGGGCTACGGGTGGCGAGATCGTCGCCGCCGTCGAAGCCGTTGCCGCCGGGCTCTTCGCGTTCGGCGCGGATGCGTTCGCCGCGCTGCTCTCGGCGTCGCCCCGAACTTCGGACGAGCCGGCCGCCGGGCAGACTTCCGAAGATGGGCCGCCGACGGCCGGGACTGAACTCGACGCAATCACGCCGCGCGAGCGCGAAGTTCTCGACATGCTCGCCGAAGGGCTTTCGAACAAAGAGATCGCGTGGCGGATGAAAATCTCGGGGCACACCGTCAAGTCCCACGTCGCCTCGATCTTCGCCAAGCTTAATGTTTCGACGCGCACTGAAGCCGTCACGCAGGGCATCCGCAAGGGCTTAATCATGATGTAGAGGACGAAGGCGGAGGGCGGCCACACGCGGAGGGCGGAAAGAAGGTCGAGACCGAAGACACGGGATGGCCGTGTTGCAAAAATAGTCAAGACCGGGCCGGCCGGGTCGGCCCCATCGAGTTGTTAGCCCGCGCTTCGCCTTGAATAGAACCGGGCGCGGTGCCGCGCCGGCCGCAACCCGACCCGCGCCGATCGGTTACGCCGTGCGTGGGGCTTTCCATGCCCGGCTTGCCGGACTACCGGGGCTGGCCCCGTCGCAGGCTCCACAGTCCGTGCGCCGAGAGGATGACGGAGAAGAGCGCGGTCACGCCGGCCGCGACGAGCGTCCAGACGAAGAAGAACTCTCCGAAGTCCCCGCCGGCGTTAATCTTGCCGCCGACAAGTCCCGACCCCCTCATGTGGATGACGGGGAGGCCCGACGCAAGGAGCGACGCGACGAGGATGATGACGTACCCCGCCCGCCTTCCGGCGAGCACCAGCGTCCCGTACAGCCAGACGAGCAGGAAGAACACCGGAATGAGGTTCGAGAAATTCCCCGGGGCCATCCCGCGGACGACGTCGTCCGCGTGGTGAAATGACGCGAAGAGGATCGAGAGCAGAGACGCGATGGTTAACATAACGTTGCGTTTCATATGATCTTCTCCTTGTCAGATTTGCGTGTGTCTCTCGGTGAGGCACGTGCTCGGTTGACCTGCTCGTTCAGTATGACTTCGAGCCGCAAGGCCCGCCGCGCAGCCCCTTGCGACGGCCGGGGCGGCGGCAACCGTGGAGACAGCCGAAGAGGAGCCGGCACAACGCCAGCATTCCGAGTGCCTGCCAAAAGTTGACCTCGCCCCAGCCTATCAGCGGCGGCAACAGCCAATTCCACAGGAGCATCACTAAAGCGCCACCGATGGCGATGAAAAGCAGCGCCCCCAGAAGCGCCAGCGGGGCGATGTAGATCAACCTCTCCTTCATCGGTCTCATGTTTTCGGATGCCCCGAGGCGCTGGCGACTAGCGGCCCGCCTTGATGTCGTAGGCCCACAGCGTGCCGAGGTCGCGGATGTAGAGGCGGCCGTTGGCGATCACCGGGTACGAGAAGGCCATCTCCGGGAACTGCCCCACCTGCTTCTTCTTCGGCTGGGCGGGCGGGGTGAAGCGGCCGCGCTCGCGGTAGCCCTCCGGCGTCGCCTCCACGAGCGCGAAATCGCCGTTCACGCCGTGGAGGTACAAGTGCCCGTCGGCGTAGGCCACCGAAGACCAGCCGAGATTCTCGGCCTGCCACTTCACCTTCCCCGTCGTGAACTCGCCCGCGACCAGCTTCCCGCCCGCCTCCGTGCCGTAAATGTGGTCGCCGACGAGCACCGCCCCGCCGATGCCGTTCGGCAGCCCGCGCGTGAAGTAGACCTGCTCGGCCGTGCCGTCCGGCTTGAGGCGGACGAGCGTGCCCCCGATGCCGAGCGCGCCGCAGTAGACGTGGTCGCCGCGCCCGACCGGCGTGAAATACTGCGCCGGCCCCTTGGCGCACTCTTTGTAGCGCCAGAGGAACTGGCCCGTCTTCGCGTCAACGCCGACGAGGCCCTTCGGCATTAGTTGCACGTACTGCCTGCGCCCGCCGCCGCCCACGACGGCGATGGCCGAAGCGTAGCCCGCCGGGCCGCCGTCAGGGATCGCCGACTTCCAGACGGTCGCGCCGGTCTTCTTGTTCACGGCCGCCATCGTGGCCTCGGCGCCGCCGGGGGTGACGACGACGAGGTCGCCGTCGACGAGCGGCGACTCGGCGTAGGCCCAATCGCCCGGCACGCCGCCGAACTCTTTACGAATGTTCTTCTGCCAGCGAATCTTGCCGCTCTTGGCTTCGAGGCACGCGAGGTCGCCGTCGGAGCTGAGGACGTAGATGAGATCGCCGTCCACGGTCGGCGTCGAGCGCGCCTTCGCGTAAGGCGGGTTCATATTCGGGTTGCCGACGTTGCCGACTCTAGTCGTCCAGACGGGTTTACCGTCCTTCGTCGAGAGGGCCGCGACGAACTCGTTCTCCATCCCGCGGTTGCCCATCAGGTAGATGCGCGAGCCGACGACCACGGGCGTCGAGTAGCCGTCGCCGACGTCGTTCACCTGCCAGAGCAGGCGGGGGCCGCCCGCGGGCCACTGCTTGAGGAGGCCGCTCTCGCGCCCCACCCCGTCGCGCGCAGGCCCGCGCCACTGGGGCCAGTCGGCGGCCGCGGCCGTCATGCCGGCGGTACTCGTAACGAACACGAGGGAGAGGCACAAACAAAACGTCGTGGCGGTAGTCAGCAATCGTGGCTTCACGGTCTTCTCCTTATTGTCGTCTCCAATTGACTGCCTTCAAATCGGTTCACTCATGCCGCAGTGCGTCGAGCGGATCGACGCGCGCCGCGCGCCGCGCCGGGACGTAGCAGGCCAGCAGTGCGACGGCGACCAGCAGGACGGGAACGCCGACGAAGGTGACGGCGTCGGTCGTGCCGACGCCGAGCAGCAGACTCGCCAGCACGCGCGTCAGCGCGAACGCCGCCGCCAGCCCCAGCGCGACGCCGGCGAGCGCCATCCGCATCCCCTGACCGACGACGAGCCGCACCACGTCGCGCAGGCGCGCGCCGAGCGCCATCCGCACGCCGATCTCGTGCGTGCGCTGGCTCACCGCGTAAGTCATCACGCTGTAAAGCCCCATCGTCGCCAGCACCAGCGCGAGGACGCCGAACGTCAGGGCCACCCCGGCCGCCAAGCGCGCCCCCCAGTAGGCCAACGCCAAGTTCTCTTCGCCGACCATGACGCCGAACACCGGCAGGCGCGAGTCCACCCGCGCGATCTCGCGGCGCGCGCCCTCCACCACCGCCTGCACGTCGCCCGCCGAGCGCGCGCCGATCAGCACGGTCATCCCCCCGCGCGGGTGCTGGTAGACGGGCAGGAACATGTGCGGCTCCGGCTCTTTGTACAGCGAGCGGTAGCGCCCGTCCCGCGCGACGCCGACGATCTCCATCAGCGACGTGCCCTGCGCGAAGCGGAAGCGTTTCCCCAGCGCGCCCTGCTCGCCGCCGTAGAACCTGCGCGCGAACTCTTGGTTGACGATCACGACGCGCGGCCCCGCGTCGTCGTCGCGATCCGTGAAGTCGCGCCCCGCGACGAGCGGCGTCCCCGCCGTCTCGAAGTACCCCGGCGACACGAAATTGCAGTCGGCGCTCGTGCCCTGATTCGGCGGCGGGTCGGCCTCGCCCTCCCGCACGATGGGGCCGCGCGTGTTGTGCGCGACGGCGAGCGGCATCTCGTCGATCAGCGCGGCCGAGCGCACGCCCGGGTGCCACCCGACGCGGCGCAGCAGTTCCGGGAACAGTCGCCCGGCGATCTCCTTGTCGTCGTAGCCCAGCGGCCGGGGGTTGATCATCATCGTGACCAAGTTCTCGGTCTGGAAGCCGGGATCGACGCGGCGCACCTGATCGAGGCTGCGGATGAAGAGGCCGGCGCAGATCAGCACGACGACGGAGATCGTGACCTGCGCGACGACCAGCGCGCCGCGCAAATCCCGGCGGCCACGGCCGCGTGACGATCTCAGCGCCGCGCCTTTGATCACGGCGACCAGATCGCTCCGCGAAGTCAGCAGCGCCGGGGCCAGACCGAACAGGACGCCGGTCAGCAGCGAGATCAACAGCATCCACCTGAGCACGTAGCCGTCCGGCGCGAAGTCCAGACTGATGGGGTAGGGAACCGGCGGGAAGCTCGCGAGGATCGCCGGCCCGCCCGCGTAGGCCAGCGCGCAGCCCGCCGCCCCGCCCAGCAGGGCCAGCAGCAGGCTCTCCGTCAGCAACTGCCGGACGACGCGCCCGCGGCTCGCGCCGAGCGCCAGCCGAATCCCGATCTCCTTGGCGCGCGTGACGGCGCGCGCCAGCATCAGGTTCGCCACGTTGGCGCAGGCCAGCAGCAGCACCAGAGCCGACACGCACAGGGCCAGAAAAACGGCGTACCTGATCCCCTTGGTCGTGCCCTCGTAGCGCCCGTCGGGTTCCGTCCTGAGTTGGATTTTGGTGTCGGCGTTCTCAAGTGGGTGAAGCGTCGCGAGGTGGTCGGCCGCGAGATTCAGCTCCGCCTCGGCCTGTGCCATCGTCACGCCGGGCCTCAGACGCCCGTACAGGTTGAGTACCGCGTAGCCGCGATCCGTCCCCCACCCGGCGCGCCGGCCGAACTTCTGCGACATCGCCAGCGGCACCCAGAACCCTTTGTGGAGGTAGAACGCCCCGCCGAGAAACGATTCCGGCATGACGCCGACGACGGAGTACGGCTGACCGTTCAGGTAGATCGCCTTTCCCAAGATCGCCCGGTCGGCGTTGTAGCGCCGCTGCCACAGCGTGTGGCCCAGCACCACGACCGGGTGACCTTTCTCGGCCCGCCCTTCTTCCGGCAAAAAGCTGCGCCCGAGCAGAGGCTTGACGCCCATCACGTCGAAGTAGTTGGCGCTGACCAGCTCGCCCCAGACGATCTCGGCGCGCTCGCCGTCGCCGCCGGCGCGGCTTTCGGTGTCGCTGATGCCGGCCGAAGTCTCAGACCAAGCGCAGAGGTCGGAGAAGCTCGTGACCCGCTCGCGTATGTCCACGTAGTTCGGGTAAGAAAACTTCCCCCAGACTTCCGCGTCAGCCTTCCTGCCCCAGTAGGGGACGACCAACTCCTCCGGCCGTTCGGCGGGCAGCGGCCGCAGGACGAGGCCGCGCACGCCGCTCAGAATGGCCGTGTTCACGCCGATCCCCAAGGCCAGCGCCAACGCGGCGACGGCCGTGAAGCCGGGTTGTTTCGCCAGCACCCTCACGCCGTAGCGCAGGTCACGCAGCAGGTCGTCGAGCCACCGCGTCCCGCGCGCGTCGCGGCACATCTCCTTGACCTGCTCCGGGCCGCCGATGGCGAGGCGGGCCTGCCGCCGGGCCTCCGCGGGCGCGAGCCCCCGCGCGATCAGATCTTCCGTGTGCTGATCCAGATGGAAGAGCAACTCCTTGTCGAGCTGCTCTTCCATCCGCCCCGCGCGCCAGAAGCGAGACCACCAACTCATCACGTGCCCCCCTCGGACAATTTGAGGATCAGGCCGACCGCCTCGGCCAGCCGCTCCCAGCCCGCGGCCTCCGCTTCGAGCTGCGCCCGCCCCCTCCGCGTCAGGCGGTAGAACTTGGCCTCGCGCCCGGTCTCGGTCGCCTTCCAGTCGGCCGCCAGCAGCCCGCGGTTTTCCAGCCGGTGCAGCGCCGGGTAGAGCGACCCCTGCGGAACCTGCACCACGCCGCGCGACGCCTGTTCGAGGCGCTGCGCGATCGCGTACCCGTGGACGGGGCCGAGCGCCACGACTTTCAGGATCAACAGATCCAGCGTGCCCTGCGGAAGATCGGATTTCGTAGGATTCATTGACGTTACCTCCGACTTCTACATATTAAGGCCGCACATGTAGAAGCGCAAGGTGTATGCTAGTACGGCGGAACCCGCGAAAAGGTTCTCGCCTGAAATGGTTCCGTTGCAGAGATTGGTTTGGGGCGGGGGAGGCCGTGAAGCCCTCCGCCTCTACGCGGCTACTCCGTACAGGCCCTCGTCTGGTACTTCTGGCTCTGTAAAGGCGAAACGGTCGCGGCTCGGTCTGACGCGGGGGGCATGCAGGCCATCGACGTGACGGTCAAAGGGGGGTACCATCCGGCGCAGGTGACGGCCGAGGCCGTGCGGCCCGTGCGCGTGAACTTCACCCGCCGCGAGTCGACGCCGTGCGGCGAGGAGGTGGTGCTCCCGGAGTTCGGTAGGCGCGCAACCTGCCTGAAGGCCGGACGGTTATTATCGAGGTGACGCCCCGGCGGCCCGGCGTGTACGAGTTCACCTGCGGGATGAACATGTACAAGGGCAATCTCATCGTCCGGTAACAGGATTGAAGGGGGCGCGCGGCGGGCGCTCCGGCCGTAGAGGTGACTCGTGCAGCTATTATTCCTGCTCCTGCTCCTCGTAGGCCCTTACGCTCTGCTCACCATCGCGGGCAGGCGGTTCGGGTCTCTGCGATCTTCCCCGTCCGTGAAGGCCGGGGTCGGCCTCTCGCTCTTCTTCGCTTTCACCGCCTTGGGGCACTTCGTCAGGACGGAAGAGATGGCCGAGATGCTTCCGCCGGCCGTGCCTTACCGGGTAGAACTGATCTACCTGACGGGCGTCTTCGAACTGCTGGGCGCGGCCGGGGTGTGGGTTCCGCGGCTGAGGAGGCTGACGGGCGTCTGCCTAATCGTGATGCTCCTGTGCGTCCTGCCCGCGAACGTCTACGCGGCCCTGAACCGCGTCGGCTTCGGGGGGCACGAGGCAGGCCCGGCCTACCTGCTCGTCAGGGTGCCTTTCCAACTGCTCGTCGCGTGGTGGGTCTACCTCGCCGCCGTGCGCCCTCCCCGCCAGCGCTTTAGAGGTCGGGCGTGATGCTCATTTCTATCCGCCGGCGCGGGAAGGGTTCATAATCTTGATTCCACTGATCGCGCTCCTTCTCGGCACCGCCCTCTCGCCCGGCCTCGTCGGGCTGGCACGCACGTACGAACCGAGAAGGGAAAGTCGCATCTATGCCGTCGGCTCGGTGATCGCGGCCCTCCTCTACGTCTTCTTCGGAGCGGTCGGCGGGGCTAGGCCGCGCACATCGCTTGGGACGTGCCATACCATCTGACTGGCGCCGGAGCTGAATACACGCCGAGTTGGTACCCGCGGCTCTGCGTCGGCTTCGATCTGGTCACGTCTGGCGCGGTGCTGGCGTCGAGCGCGCGGGGGGCCGCGGACTTACGCGGCCCCGCCTGACAACGGCACGCACCCGGACTGATCTTGCGTGCGTGAGCTGAAACGGCCGCCGCTGCCGCGTTGAGAGTAGGTGTGGTGACTTGGTTGAAACATTCACCCACGCGCTGATCGGGTCGGCGGGTGAATGCGCGACCGGTTTAGCCGTAGACGGAAACGTAGGGGAGACTTATGGACATACAAATTCGACCGGCCACGCCCGCCGACGCGGAGGAGTGCGGGCGCATCATCTACGAGGCTTTCAAAGGCGTCGCCGAGCGGCACGACTTCCCGCCCGACTTCCCCTCTGCCGACGCCGGCGCACAGCTCGCGCACCTCCTGATTAACGACCCGGCGGTCTTCGGCGTGGTCGCCGAGAGCGGCGGTCGCGTCGTCGGCTCGAACTTCATTTCGGAATGGGATCCGATCCGGGGGGTCGGCCCCATCACGATTGATCCGAACGTCCAGTCGCGCGGCATCGGGAGGCGACTCATGGAGGCCGTCATCGAGCGCGGGCGCGGCGCGGCCGGCGTCCGACTGGTGCAGGACTCCTTCAACACGGCCTCGCTCTCGCTCTACGCGGGCTTGGGCTTCGAGGTGAAGGAGCCGCTGGCGCTGATGGAGGGCGCGCCCGCGGGCGAACCCCCAGCCGGCGTCGAAGTGCGCCCCATGCGGGAGGAAGACCTCGGCGCGGCTTCGGAGTTGTGTGAGAGGGCGTACGGTTTTCCGCGCGCGGGCGAGATCGAGGCCCTAGCCCCGGCTCTCAGGCCGTTCGTCGCACTGCGCGAGGGGCGCATGGTAGCCTACGCCACGGCCCCGAACTTATGGTCGCTGGGCCACGCGGTGGCCGAGGGCGAGGAAGACATGCGCGCCCTGCTCACGGGTGCCGCCACCCAGACGGGGGAACACCTTTCCTTCCTCCTGCCGACGCGGCAGGCGGGGCTGTTCCGCTGGTGCCTGAGCCGTGGGATGCGGGTCGTCAAGGCGATGACGCTGATGGCGACGGGCGAATATCGTGAGCCGCGCGGGAGCTACCTCACGTCGGTGCTGTACTGAGTCGAACGGGCGGCGCTTGTCGCGGCGGGTGATGCCGGGCGTTAGGCCGCGGAAGACACGACGCTTTACCCATACCCATGAATAGGAGACAGAGATGAAGAGAGTCACTGGCATCGGCGGTATTTTCTTCCATTCGCCTGATCCCGTTTCGCTGAGAGCTTGGTACAAAGATCATCTCGGAATCGACGTGCAGGAATGGGGCGGGGCCGCATTCAAGTGGGCCGACCCTGAAGGCAACCCGACAGCCGGCACTACCGTTTGGACTGTCGGCGACGCAACCAGTAACTCCTTTGCCCCGAGTACCGCGCCGTTTATGATCAACTACCGAGTTGCCGATCTTCACGCGCTGGTCAAAGTGCTGAGGGCCGAAGGCTGCACCGTGCTCGACAGGATTGACGAGTCGGAGTATGGGAAGTTCGCTTGGGTAATAGACCCGGATGGAAACAAGGTAGAACTCTGGGAGCCGCCGGCCGGTCAATGATGCCGGCACCTTACGGGCACCCACCGCGGCCTACTGAGGCCCGACCTTTTGAGGCGCGGCGCGGTCGGCGGTGACCTCATCGATGAGGCCGGCGAACCTAGCGGGTTCGCCGAGGCCGTAAGCGCGGATCCACCTGCCCGTTTTATCGCTGCCGACGAATACGACGGGCGAGTGCTTGCCCTTGACGGCCGGCGCGCCCGTAAGCGCCGTAGCCACCTTATCGATCTCAGACTTCTTACCCGTCACCAACGTCCAGCCCGGCCGGGCGCCGAACTGCAAGCCCCAAGTCTTGAGCCGCTCGGGGGTGTCGCCCTCCGGGTCGGTGCTGACCGAAACGAGGTGGATGTCCTTGCCCAGCCGCTCGCCAAGTGTGGCTTGGAGCTTTGAAAGGCTCTCGCCCTGCATCGGGCAGACCAAGTCACAAGTGGTGAAGACGAAGCTGACGATGACGACTTTGTCTTTTATCAGGTCGGAGTAGAAACGAATCCTCTTGCCGTCCTGATCGAAGACTTCGGCGTCGGGTATCGGCCTCTTCCGGTCGGGCTCCTGCCCCGCGGGAGGCGGCCCCGCGGTGTGTGCCTGCTGTTGCGCCACTTGGCCGCTGGCGTGCAGGCAGAGTAGGCAGCACATCAGGAGTTCCGCGGCCGCGGCCTTCAGCAGCCGCCGCCCGGCCTTGGCCTTCGAGGCCCTGCCGGCTTTGAAGCTTTTGAGCCTGTCAAAAACACTGCTCATAGTTACGAACCTCCTAACCCGCCCGTTAGAGCTGAACCACCGCCGGGCTGCGTGAGAACACGGTGGGCTTCACGCAGCCCGGCGCTCCTCTCGGCTTCAAGAACCGGCCCGCGGCGTTCACGGCCCGTTGAAGCTGACGCGGACGAAGACCACATCATGGAGGTCGTTGTTGAATGACCAGATCCACTTCGCCGGCGTGTCGGGCGGCATTCCCGCGACGCTCGCGCCCCACGGCCCGATCCCGTACCCTCCGTAATCGGTGGCACTCGCCCAGCCGGTGTCGTCGAAGTTAACGTCCGCCCAGTTGGCGGGCGCGCTGAGACTCACCTTCCACGTCACGTTGCTGCCCATGCGCTGACCGTTGAATTGAAGCTCGGCCAGCAACCCCGCAAGCCCCCCGGCGTCAGCCGCCCTGATGGCGAGGACGTTCTTGCCCGTCTGCGTCGGCAGGGTGTAGCTCTGCGCCTGCATCCAGTTCGACCCCGACCCTTTGAAGGAGCCGTTGAAGTAGAGGTCGTAGCTGTTGTCGCTGGTCACAATCGCCGTCGCGTTCTGCGGCGCGCCCACGGTTACGCGCACGTAGATCAGATCGTCCGAGTCGTTGTTCGACGACCAGATCCACCGGCCGGGCGTGTCGAGCGGCATCCCCGCGACGTTGGTGGCCCACGGCCCGACGCCGTAGCCGCCGTAGTCGGTCGCCGTGGCCCAGCCGCTGTCGTCGAAGTTCGGGTCGGCCCAGTTGGCGGGCGCTGTGCGGCTGACCTTCCATGTCGTGTTGCTGCCCGTGCGCTGCCCGTTGACCGTGAGGTCGGCCAGCAGCCCGGCGATCCCGCCGGCGTCAGCCGCCCTGACGGCGAGGACGTTCTTGCCGGCCTGCATCGAGAGGTTGTAAGTCTGCGCCTGCATCCAGTTCGACCCCGACCCCCTGTAGGTTCCGTTGAAGTAGAGGTCGTAGCTGTTGTCGCTGGTCACGGTCGTGACGAGGGAGCCCGTCGCCGCACCTTGCTCGATCTTGATGATCTTCGCCACCGAGGGCACGCCGTTGCCGTTGAGGATGAACAGCATGTAGTGGCCCGGTGGGCAGACGTTGCCGTCGGCCGGTGCCGTCACGTTCAGCCCTCCCGCCCCAAGCGTGAAGTTCAGGCGGTTGAAACGCTGGTTCTGGTTGAAGGAGTGAGTCACGGAAGACAGCCGGACGAGCGTGACCTTCGCGACGCTTGCCGCGTCGGGCGTCTGCACGAAGAACGTCTGGCCGTAGCCCGCGGAGGCGGGGGCCGAGGTGATGGTCGGGCGCGCGCCCCTGAACAGGTACGGCGGGGAGTAAATCTCCGCGGTCGGGTGGTCTGAATCGCCGCCCTCGCCGGCGGGCTGCCCGCCCCCCGCCGAGAGGACTCTGCCGTCGGGCAGCAGCACGGCCCCCGAATGGTACAGCCTGCGCTCCTGCATGCTCGCCACGGTCGTCCACGTCTCGGTCGCCGGGTCCCACATCTCGGCCGCGAAGACCGACCCCGTCGCGTCGTTAAACCCGGGGCTGGCCGTGCCGCCGGTCGCCAGCACCTTCCCGTCCGGCAGGACGGTCGCGTTCATCTGCCGCCGGGCGAAAGCCATCGAGCCGACGAAGCGCCAAGCCGGCGTCGGCGTGTTCAGGTCGATCACCTCCGCGGTGTTGGTCGGCGCGCCGCCCCCGGCGATCAACACCTTGCCGGCGTCGTACATCACCGCCGATCCGTAGTCCCTGTAGCCGAACCTGCTGGCGGGGCCGGGCGTCCACGCGCCCGCGCCGCTCGTGTTTAGGAACCACGTCTGGGAGTCCGGCCCCGTGTAAAAGACCCTCCCGTTGGGCGCGAGCACCACCCACGGGTAGAGCGGCAGCCCCATGTTCGCGCCGCTCAGTTGCCTCCAGACCCCTGAGCTTTGCCACACCTCCGGCACCGAATTGTTGACGTGGCTGTGGGCGGTCGTGCTGTTGAAGGTGGCGCGGATGTAGACGACGTCGTGGGCGTCGCGGTTCGACGACCAGATCCACCGGCCGGGCGTGTCGAGCGGCATCCCCGCGACGTTGGTGGCCCACGGGCCGACGCCGTAGCCGCCGTAGTCGGTCGCGGTGGCCCAGCCGCTGTCGTCGAAGTTCGGGTCGGCCCAGTTGGCGGGCGCGGTAAGACTAACCTTCCATGTCGTGTCGCTGCCGAGGCGAGCGTCGCCCATGCGGATGTCGGCCAGCAGCCCGGCGATCCCTCCGGCGTCAGCCGCCCGGATCGCCACGACGTTTTTGCCCGTACGCCGATTCAGCGTGTAAGCCTGTGCCTGCGTCCAGTCCGACCCGGAGCCTTGGTAAGCCCCGTTGAAGTAGAGGTCGTAGCTGTTGTCGCTGGTCACGGTCGTGACCATCGGGTGATGCTGGTCGCAGTAGATGCCCGAGACCGTCAGCACCTCGCCGTTGCCGAGGGTGGTGTTGGTCGGGTACCACCGCCCGAGCTTCATGTCGCCGGAGGCGCTCCAAGTGTTCGTGGTGTAATCGAAGATGTTGCTTTCCCGGTCGCCGTCTCCGTCGTAGAAGACGTGGCCCCCGGCCACGAGCAGCCGCCCGTCGGGCAGGAGGGAATGGCCGCTACAGAACATGTGCGTTCTGGGGTTGTTGATCGTGTTGAAGGAGCCCGTCGCCGGGTCCCAGAGGAACGTGTCAGTGCTGAGCAGGCTGTCGACGCGCTGCCAAGTCAGCACCTTGCCGTTGGGCAGGACGCTCGTGTGGATGGCGACGCTCCCCGGGTTCCCCCAAGAGAACACCGGAGACCACTGGCCGACGACCGAAGGGTCGCCCTGCCGGCTCACCGCCAAGACCGGTTCCGGCGCGGCGTTGAGAAAGCCGAGGGCGAGAGTGAAGCAGACGGTCAGGCAGACTATGAGGGTAGGCTTGGCGAAAGCGAACCGTCTAACACGCATGAGAGGGACACCTCCTTAGGGGCCAAAGGTACGTTAACTCGATCAGTTGGAGAGCGTTGAGGCGATGGCTATTAAGACGCCCGTGAGACGACCCACGGAAATACTCCCGTGGAGACGAGGTTAAAGACCGCGCCCGGCCGGGAGGTGGAGCGCGCCGGCCAAGACGCCTATAAGATCGAGCGGGTGCGAACTCTATAACGGCGTTGCGCGGCTTGCAACTATTTTCTACGCGGCGAGCACGGCCGCGGCGTTGCGCTAAGTACCCCGAACTAAGAAAGGATGCTGTAGGGCTTCCCGCTCAGCCGGGCCTCCGACGGCTCGGCAGTAGAATTGCCCTCTATTCGTCTAACCAACCTTCCCGTATGACTGAGCCAAGCGACGGCTTTAATAGTAATCAAAATCCGAAGGCAGCACCGTTCGGGGGTTCTGTCGCGAGAATTATTTCGGGGCGTGGCAGGGCCGTGATCGGCCCCTGCCTATGCGGAGACGGCGGAGAGGCCCGCGACGAACTTCGCCTGCCCTACGGAATCCGGCGGGGAGCCGGGCCCGGGCCCGGCTCCCCGCTTCGGCACTGTCAGCGCGTGGGCTAGGCGAACACGCCGGGGCCGGGGCCGAGGACGTTCGCGGGGTCGTGTCTGCGCTTCTCGCTGACGAGGCGGCCCCAGTGGGGGCGGAAGTGCTCCTGCCAGTCGTGCGTCCCCATCTCGACGGCGCTGATGGTGTAGAACTTGCCGCCGAGTGCGCGGCTCTGCTCGTAGAGGCGGCGGTTCTCGTCGAGCACCGAGCCAACCGCCTCGTGCGGGACGGTGCGCAGGATGTCGAAGAGGAAGAAGGTCTCCTCGTCGGGCACGCTGAACATCGGGCGGGTGAGGCGGGATTTGACGAACGGGAAGAAGAGCATCAGCGAGCCGGGCAGGAAGAGCGAGGGGTCGAGCGACGCGACGGTCTGCGAGGCGAACGCGTCGATCTTCGAGTCGGGGACGAACAGGTCGAGCCACGGGTGCGGGAAGTTGCCGAGGCCCGCGTCGTTCAGTTGGTCTATGAGCTTGACGACGAGGTCGGTGTACTCGAAGTAAGTCATGTCCTCCGTCTGCTGTGAGCCGGGGATGAAGTTCAGCCCCGCGGTCGGGTTCGCGGGCAGCTCGCTCGGCGACGTGTAGAAGTGCGTGGCTTCGATGAAGAAGGCGAAGCCGCCGGGGGTGGCGACGCCCATGCCGCGTATGTGGTCGAAGCGCTCCGCGCGGGTGAGGAAACGGAGGTCGGCGAGCATCGCGGTCACGTCCGGGTAGAAGAAGCGGAGCGTGCGCGCAAGAGCGCCCGCGGGGATGAGGCGGATCGTCGCGCGGACGATGACGGCGCACAGCCCCAAGCCCGCGAGCGCCGCCTCGAAGAGGCCCCGGTTCTCCGACTCCGAGCAGGTGAGGAGTTCGCCCTCGCCCGTGACCACCTGAAGCTCTAAGACGTTATCGACCTGCGCGCCGTGCAGGTAACTCCTGCCGCTGACGCCGCCTACGGAGAGCGTCCCGGCCACGGTGAGCCGCGTGTAGTCGGTGAGCACCGGGGGCGTCAGGCCGGCTGGCACGGTCGTCAGCAGGAGGTCGCGCCAGACGACGCCCGCGTCGACGACGGCGCGGTCGTGCTCGACCGAGTGGATCTGGTCGAGCGTCGTCATGTCGATGACGACGCCCGCGCCGGCCTGCGACTGCCCGAAGGCGGTGTGGCCTTTGCCGCGCCCGGCGACGCGGACGTTGTGCTCGCGGGCGAAGCGCACCACCTTGACGACGTCTTCGACCGAGCCGGGCCTGAGGACGGCGACGGGCGTGCGGTGGACGATGTGGCCGAAGTCGTCGGCGGCCGCGGCGAGCGCGGCGGGGTCGGTCGTGAGCGTGCCGTCGAGCGGGGGCAGTTGCGAGAAGTCGCCGCCGCCGCTCGCCGCCACCACCCACGAGCGGGACGCGAGGTCGAAGCCGACGACGGCCGAAGTCGCTAACATTCCTTTTAACAGATCGCGTCTGGAAATACTCTTCACAGGTCACCCCTTTTCGTGAGACGTAAGGTAGTTAAGGTCAGGCCCGCTCCCGGCGGCGAGCGAGTCGCCGTCGCGCGGGCAAAGTTTCAAAGGCTAACGGGATGAAGCGACGGGGTGGGGTTGGGGGGTTGCGCCCGGCGCTTCACCTTAAACGCGAGAGCCGGCCGCGGCAGGGATCATGCCGCACGGGTTGTTCGGGTCAGCCGGATTACACGGCCGGGGAGGCGGAGCAGGGGCGGCCGGTTCGCGGGATGGTGGGTTAGCCCGCCTCCCGTAGAACTCCGCCATCAGTCCGACCAATGCCGGGATGTCTCCCCCTTCAGCGCATCCACCATAAACTAAATCCCTGAGCATCTCCCGCCAGCACCTAACGTCCCGCATCACCCGCCCGCCCTCAAGGTTGAGGATGGAGGCCGCTCGAAAGTCGTTCGGGTGGTTAGCCCTCACCGTGATCTAAATTGTTGGATCTTCTTCTTGACAGGCGCGGCGCGCGTGCCCTATTGTGCCCGCTCACGTTTTTCGCCCGCGGCCCCACGGCCACTCGGCCCGCGCCGACTCACGCAACAGAAGCCACAAATCTTAATCGAAACCCGGGTTCGCCCCTCGCGCCCGCCGCACGAAGCCCTGCCCGGCCCACACGCCAACCCTTACCTCCCGCGCCGCCCGCGCGGCGGTGAGCCGCACCAAGGAGAGAGATGATGAGGAAGAATGTGTCGCCCGCGCGAGCGCGGCTCGCCCGCGGCTTCTGCGCCCTGATAGCCCTCGCCCTACTAATGATCGCAGCGCAGCCGCGCGAGGCCCGCGCCCAGTGGGCCACTTCCGGCAACAACATCAGCAGCACTAACACCGGCAACGTCGGCGTCGGCACGTCGGCGCCGGCCAAGCGGCTCGACGTCAACGGCTCGATCTTCGCCGGCAACTCGATCACGCTCGGCAAGGGCGTGACCAACTTCTCCGGCGTCGGCTTCAACCGCGACGTGGACGTCGGCACGATCCTCGACCCGCAGCGCGGGGCCTACCAGATTCACGACGAGGCCGTGAACTCCAAGCTGTTCTTCAGCGCGTGGAACGCGGCCGGCACCCTACTCGGCTACCCGCTCACCTTCGACGGGACGAAGGTCGGCATCGGCACCACCAGCCCCGGAGCCTACAAGCTCAACGTCTCCGGCCCCATCTTCGGCCGGGCGGCATACAGCACCTACACCCCGGACGGCCTGTACGGCGCGACGGCCACCCCCTCGCGCATCCAGACCGACTCGGGCGGCGGCGGCGGCATCCTCTTCGGCTACGAGGACTGGGGCTACGGCGACTACTCGCCGCGCGTCGGGTTGCAGCAGAGCTATGACGCCGCGTACGCCCCCTACCTGATCACCACGAAGGCCTCCATCGGGCTGGTTCGCGACGGCAGCATCACGGTCAAGGGCGGGGCGAACCACGCCGAGTACATGAGGGTCACCGCCGCGGGCAACGTCGGCGTCGGGACTGAGTCGCCCGGCGCGAAGCTCGACGTGAGCGGCGTCATCCGCTCCAGCGCCGGGGGCGGCTTCTCCATCGGCGGCGACATCGGCCGCAGGCGGATCGAGATGGGCGGGCCGGGCGACTCCACCTTCTTCTTCCTGAACGCGAGCGACGGGGCTGCGGCCGCCGCCGTCGGCGGGCTGGCGATCTTGGGCTCGTACTCCAACCCGGTTGCGCCGGCCAACGGCCTCTACGTGCAGGGCCAAGTCGGCATCGGGACGGCCACGCCGGGCGCGGCCTACAAGCTCGACGTGAGCGGCAGCATCAACGCGTCGCAGGACTTGAACGTCGCGGGGACGATCACGGGCGGCAACATCACGGCCAAGTATCAGGACGTGGCCGAGTGGGTTCCCAGCACGCAGCGGCTCGCGGCCGGCACGGTCGTCGTCTTGGACACCGCGCGCGACAACCACGTCCTCGCCTCGCACACCGCCTACGACACGCGCGTCGCCGGGGTCATCTCGGCGCAGCCGGGCATCTCTTTGGGTCAGGCGGGCGAGGGCAAGGTGCTCGTGGCGACGACGGGCCGCGTCAAGGTCAAAGTCGACGCCTCGCGCGGCGCGATCAGGATCGGTGATCTCATCGTGACGAGCGAAGTGCCGGGCGTGGCGATGCGCTCCGAGCCGGTGATGGTCGGCGGCGTGGCGATGCACCGCCCCGGCACGCTCATCGGCAAGGCGCTCGAACCGCTCGCGGGCGGCACGGGCGAAATCCTCGTGCTCCTCAGCATGCAATAAGCAGCCCAACCATCCGGGACAACAAAGGGACAGGACTCACCTATCATGCCACCCGCCGCCCCGCACCGTCGCCCTCACGCGCCGCGAGACTTCTCGCGGCCCGCACGCTACCCAACGTCGCTCGCCACACCGCTGCGACGGGACGGCGGCCGGGCGCACCGGCCACCTGACGAAGGTCACGGACAACCGCGACGCCGCGAAGAACCGCCATTACGAGTACGACCCGCTGGGCCGGCTGCGCCGCGCGTCGGCGGGCGCGTCGGCCGGCAGCTGGGCGCTGCATTACCTCTACGACCGCTACGGCAACCGCTCGCACGTGCTGTCGCAGAAGACCTCCGACTGGCTGACGACTCTCTACAACGTGGTTCTGAACCGCGCGCCCGACGCGACCGGCCTTGCGACGTGGGAGAGCGTGTTGCGGAGCGGCTACGCGCAGGGGCAGGCGCAGTTCATGCAGGCGGCCAAAGAGACGGCCGCCGGCTTCTTCAACTCGGACGAGTACGTGGATCGCAACCGCTCGAACTCCGACTACGTGCGCGATTTGTACCTCGTCTACCTCAGCCGCGAGCCGGATCAGGGCGGCTGGGTCGCTTGGGTCAACGCGCTCAACAGCGGGGCGTCGCGCCAAGACGTGCGCGCGGGGTTAGCCGAGAGCGGCGAGTTCGCTAACCGCGTCGCGGGGATGTACCCGGGCGCGACGGCGGGCGGCTCGGCCGCGCCGTCGGGCCTCTCGGCGGCGGCGAACTCGTCTTCGCAGATCGCTCTCGGTTGGGCGGCGCCCGCCTCGGGCGCGGTCGGCCACTACCGCGTCGAGCGCCGGGAGAGCGCCGAGGGGCAGTACACGCTGCTCGCCACCACCACGACCGCCGGCCACACCGACACGCAGGTGAATGCCTAGACGGCCTACCTCTACCGCGTGAGCACCGAACCGCCGCGCGGGAAGCCCGAAGTGCGTATGCCGCCTCGGCCGCAGCCCTTGCCCCCTATCGACCCCGAGACTCCGAGGCTACCCGATTAATGCTTCGAGGGGACTAAGATGGAGGTTCCGCCTAGCATTGTTGCTGAAGGGTGCGGCCGACTTCATTAAACAACGGACGCCCATAATCATCGTCAACCCGGAGGCCATACAGGATGTAGCCTGTAAGGAGAACCCGTTTAGCGACATGTGCATCAACGGGCCGTTCCCCGGCTGTTGTCCGATCAGGAGGCCCAGAGCGTAGCCGCACGAAACAACCCGTGGCTTCGCCGTGCCTTCGCGACTGTCGCAAGAGCGAAAGGAGGTTTGTTATAAAATAACGCGCCAGACCTATGCAGCTCATTAACCACTGCACGAACGCGCCCTACGGCCTTGAGCGGAAGGTGCGACTGAGTTTGCGACTGATCGAGCCGACTCATTTGGAGGGGCTGGCCTCAATTCACCTTGAGGACGCGATGCCGAAATCGGGTGACGCGGAAAGGGAAGAGGAATGGGTCAAGCGCGTCCGCTGTGAGGGCCTCGCGGATCACGTCGGGGGGTGGTACGTTTCATCCACCGAAGGAAACCCGGCGTTCATCATGCTTTACGTTCGGCCCATCTACCGATCCATACCGCGCCCGCTCAGGTGGAGTACCGCCCCCACGTTACGCATCGTCCGCACGCTGGCGCATGAGGTGGCGCACCACCTGATCGCCACCCGAGGGTACGTATTCGACGAAGGCGAAGATGTCGCGGAAGAGGAGTTGCTGGCGGAACGCTACGCGGAACAGGTACTGCTGAGAGCCACGACGCGGTGGCTTTACAAGTTGGGAGAATTATCTCTGAACGAAATTGCGAGCTGGCAATACACCCGCGGGATTTTGGACTGGCGCGACGGCCGATACTTATCCGCCGCCGAGCGTTTCTACGATGCGTGGAATCTTAATCCGAAGATTAAGGATGCCGCCTACTGGTACTGGCGTTCCAAGGACAAGTTAGTGCAAACACAAGTCGAATAACCCTCACGTCTGGCGTGCTAATAAAAGTTACGGGAAACCCGTAACAATCAGCCGGCATCATCAACAACAGCGGCAGG
Source organism: Pyrinomonadaceae bacterium (assembly GCA_036567125.1). Taxonomy (GTDB): domain Bacteria; phylum Acidobacteriota; class Blastocatellia; order Pyrinomonadales; family Pyrinomonadaceae; genus JAIVGV01. The sequence goes on from DATCVD010000831.1 coordinate 19,612, forward strand.
AGGTTGAACCGCCCAACCGCCCCTAGCCGGTTCCTTGCGCTAAGCCACCTAACGCGCGGTGTAACCCGCGGCGGGCGCAACTCGCTTAGCGGCGGGCCTCGCGCATGAGATCAACACTATCCGCGGCCGGGCGCACGGCGTTGTCAGAGGCCGCGCCGCCGCCGTACACTCCCGGGCAGAATGATGAACTTTCACCTTGTACTTGCGCCGACTCGTAAAATGCTAAGTCGTATTCTCCGCTTACTCGTTTTTCTCTCCCTGACGAGCACCGTCCCGTCCTTCGGCCAGCAGCCCACGCGCCCGCCACTAAACTCGGCCGAGTTGGAAGAACTTATCCGCCGGGCGAGGCTGGGCGTAAGCGAGTACAGGGCCAAGTTTAAAGACCTCACCGCCGACGAGGTGCAGCAGGTAGAAGAATACGACGGCGCGGGCAAGCTCAAGCGGCAGCGGCGGATCGTTTCAGAGCTGATCGTCTATCAGTCACAACTAGATGCATCCGCGACGGCCGAGTATCGCAACGTGCGCGAGGTCGACGGCAAGGCGGTCGCGAAGCGGGAAGAGAGGCTGGTGAATCTCTTCAAGCGATTAGCCAAGTCGGATTCCGTCAAGAAAGAGCTTGACCGGGTTAGCCGCGAGAACCAGAGGTATGCTCACCGGTATAGTATGAACGGCGGGACTCTCAATCAGGGGGAGCTGCTGCACGAGAGCCTGCGCTCGTCTTTTCAGTTCACGGACGCCGGCCGCGAGCAGGTTGACGGGCGTGAGGTGATCGTCCTCCAGTATCAGCAGGTTAAGCAAGACCCCGGGGTGTCGTTGAAGTTCGACTCGCTGCCTTCGGCGCTCAAAGGCTCCGAGCCGCTCTACCGGGGGCGGCTGTGGCTCGACGCCGAGACGGCGCAAATCTGGCGCGAGGAGCGGGAGGCGACGCTGCGACATAGCTCGTGGAACCAGCCACTCGTCCTCTTTAGGTTCGAGTTCGAATACGGCGACAGCAGCTTCGGGATTCTGACGCCGCGGCGGATCGTGTGGATCAGCAACGACAACGGGCGAACGGGGGCGAACAAATTGCCTGAGCTGCTGCTGGGCGGGAAGGTAACTTTCGAGTACGGCAGCTTCCGCCGTTTTGATGTCGGTTCGCCGGACGCCACTCTCAACCCGCCGGCAAAACCGTAGAGCACCTAACGCCCGGCCTCGGCCGCTCGCCACCGCCGGCTATGACTAACAGCACCCAAATGAGGGCTCTCGGGGCACTGCTCCTTCTTATCATTCCCGCCGCCGCGGCGGCCCACCCGGGCGGGGGGCTGATCGCCTTGGACGCGAATACGGTGGTCTTCGGGGACTCGATGTACAACGCCGTCTGGCGGCTGGAGAGGGGCAAGAAGCCGCAAGCGCTGATGAAGAACTTTCACGCGCACTGGACGACCCGCGGCTTGGACGGTCACGTTTACTCGGAATCATTTCAGGAGATGGGCGGCGGCGCTTTTCGCGTCGATCTCGGCGGCGGCGGGCACGTCAAGGTCGCCGAAGAGTCGCACGTCGCCGCCCTAGTCTTCGCCGTCGGCGAACGCGGCGAACTCGTCTTCCAGAAGGGGGCGCGGATTGTGGAACGGGCCACGGGCGGAACCGTGACGCGGTTCCGCGGCTCGGGTGGTGTCGCGAAGGGCGAACCGCCTTTGCAACAGGTCATCGCCTACACTTGGGCGGCCGACGGAACCCTTTACCTCTCCGACGGCGGCCACCTCCGGCGCGTGGGGGGCGACGGCGTCGTGCGGGTGGTGGCTCGAATCGGCGGCAAGCTGATCGAGCCGAAGGTCTGGAACTCGACGGGCGCGCCGCGGATTTGGAGCATCGCGCTCGACGGGCGTAAGCGCATCTACACGGCACTCCCCGATATCGGTCAGGTCGTTCGCATCGACGCGGACGGCTCGCGGCACGTCGTCGACCGGAGCGCCGGCGGCTGGCGCGTCACGGCGGTGGCGACGTTTGGCGATTCCGTCTTCCTGCTCGAAAGCAGCGACTCGACGAACGCCGGCCAGCGCGTGCGGGTCATCCGCGGCTCCGGGGTGGTGGAACTGCTGGGCCAAGTCAAGCCTTAAAGTCTTCGCGGCCCCGCGCGGCGGCGGCACGATTGTCGCCTGAGCATGTCCAGCTGTCGAAAGCTAGGAACTCGGATTCGAGTTCGTAACCGGGCCGCCTAACCAATTCACCGGAGCGAACGCGGGCGGGCACCTCACAAGGGCATGCACCCGACACTCTCGTGGCGCGCCTCTCACGCGAGTTGCGCCGGGGCACTGCTGATGCCGGCGTCAGCCCGCAAGAGAAGTGATGCAGACTATCTTTCCTATCCTTCGGAACAACGATGCCCGCGCCGCGATTCAATTCCTCCGCGCGGCGTTCGGCTTCGTCGAGGCTCTCACTTACGCCGGCATCACCGTTGACCCCAGCCACGAAGGAGAACGTCATGCCGAAGCATCATGCCCGATGCCTCGCCCGCCGCCCCATCATCCTGTCCGCCCCCGCCTCATCTCTCCCGGCGCAGCGAGTCTCTCCCGTCTAATCTTTTTACCTGCGCCTTCCACATCATGTGTAAGGTCGCGCTCACGCGTCATCTCCACAGGGTCTCTGTAAGAGGGCCGGTAGCGTCAGTGCCAACGCACGCTCAGGCGGGTGAGCGACGGCTCGAAGTGCCGCCACTTGAAAGGGGAGTCGTGCTGCCTCAAGCGTATGATTCCGGAAGGCCGATTGACGAGCCGGCGGGCGGATTATAGTTGAGAAGCCATTCTTGCAACACCACCGAATGACTGAGCAAGCTCAAGAGGTCTACGAGTTCGACCCTTTCCACTTGGACGCCGCGCGCCGCCTGCTGCTGCGTAACAGCCGGCCCGTGCGCCTGACGGCAAAAGCCTTCGACGTCCTACTCCTGCTCGTCCGGCAGGCGGGGGAGGTGGTCGCGAAAGAGACGTTCATGCGGGCCGTCTGGCCCGACAGCTTCGTGGAAGACAGCAACCTCACGGTGAGCATCTCCGTGCTGCGCAAGGCCCTCGGCGACAGCTACGGCGAACCCAAGTACATCGAGACGGTTTCGAGGCGCGGCTACCGCTTCGTCGCGCGGGTGCGAAGGGTGTTGGACGCGGGGCTGCCGCCGCAGAGCACCTTGGTGACGGCCGCCGGGGACTTCAGGTTGCTCGCGGTGCTGCCCCTGACGAGCGCGGGCAGGGATCAACTGCTCGAAGTCCTCGGCGACGGCATCACGGAGAGTCTCATCAACAGCCTGTCGCAGCTCCCGCGGCTGCGGGTCTTCGCGCGCGAGACGGCCTTCCGTTACAGGGCGGCCGAACCGCGCGCGGCGGGCCACGCTCTGGGCGCGGACACGGTGCTCTCGGGCGAGGTGCGGAGGTCGGAGGGCAACCTCGTCATCGGCGTCGAGTTGCTTGAGGTGGCGGGGGGCGAGCGCAGTTGGAGCGCGCAGTACGCCTGCCCGCTCTCGGCACTGCCGGCGGCGCAGGCGGAGATCGCCACCTCCGTGGCCGGCGCGCTCCGGCTCAAGATCACCGGCGAGGAGAGGCTCCGGCTCGCCAAGCGCTACACCGAGAACACGGACGCCTACAACCTCTACCTCAAAGGGCGCTACTTCTGGAACAAGTACGCCGCGAAGTGGGTCAAGAAGGGCATCGAGTATTTTCAGCAGGCGATTGAGATAGACCACTCCTACGCGCTCGCCTACTCGGGCTTGGCCGACTGCTACTTCAGGCTGTCGGCCGTGCACCTCCCCCCGCAGGTCGCCCTCCCCGAAGCCAGCGCGGCGGCGCACAAGGCCGTCGAGATGGACGACTCGCTGGCCGAAGCTCACGCCTCGCTGGCGATGATAAAATTCTGGTACGACTACGACTGGCCCGCCGCGGAGCGGGAGTTCAGGCGCGCGCTCGAACTCAACCCCGGCGCGTCTCTGGCGCACCAGCGCTACGGCGAGTACCTGATGTTCATGGAGCGCTTCGACGAGGCGCTCGCGGAGCTGAGGCTGGCCGAGAGCCTCGACCCGCTGTCGCTTTGGATCGGCGTCAGCCTGAGCACGAACCTCTACCTGATGGGCCGCGACGAGCAGGCCGTCGGGCAGCTCCGGAAGGTGCTCGAAATGGAGCCGCACTACTACCCGGCGCGTTTCTGCTTAGGGATGATCCGCTTGCGGCAGGGGCGGCTTGCCGAAGCCGTCGCGGAGTTTGAGAAGGCGCGGCAGGCCGAAGAAGACTCCTCTTTCGCGCTGGGGTTCATCGGCTACGCTCACGCCGTCGCGGGGCGGCGGGCGGAGGCCGAGAAGGCGCTCCGAACTCTCCGCTCGGAGTCCGCCGCCGGGTACGTCTCCCCTTACGGCATCGCCCTCATCCACGCCGGGCTGGGCGAGCGCGAGCGCGCGTTCGAATGGCTGGAGAAGCTCTACGAAAGCCGCGACGAATGGACGCTGTGGCTGCGCGTCGCCCCGGAGTTGGAGGGGCTGCGCTCCGACGCGAGGTTCGTGCGGCTCATGGGGCGCATCGGCTTCGGGGGGTGAGACCGCCGCCGCGGCGGGTCACGTTACTCGCCGCCGCCGCCTCCTCACTTCAGAACATTTAATTAATCTTTTAGCTAATTTTAGGACGCCGGCCGCGCCCCGCCTGTACCTTCAGCCGCAGGCGACACGACGGGAGGCGCGCTGCCGCCACTGCCGGCTGCTCTCACCTGCCCTCGCGAATTTGTCGCCACCCGGCCCGCCGGGTGACAGCGTCAGCCTCCCCGACTGTTTCCTGACGGAAGAAACTTCCTCGCCCCGTCGGCGACTCGGCCTCAGAAGCGGGGCGAGGAAAAGACAAGGAGACATCAGCAATGAGATCGAAATCCCGCTCGCCGCGCCGCGTCGCGGCATTCCTCGCCTGTCTCGCCGTCTGCGCCCTGCTCCTGCCGGGCACGGCCCGCATGTAGCAGCCGCAGTCGCCGCGCTCTTACGACGAGTTCATCATCCGCGCCTACCAAGGCGCGTACGGGCGCAACCCGACCTGTCTTGAGCGCCAGAACGAGTACAACAGACTGGTCAACGCGGCCGCCAGCGGCACGCTGCTGGCCGAGGCGCGCCGCTTCGTCGCGACGCTGTTCATGACCCCGTCGTCCTACACCGACCCGAACAACTTCAACTACCTGCAAACGGCCGAATATCAGGCGCGCAACCCGCAGGACATGAACGACGTGGCCCACCTGCAGGCGTTCGTCGCCGACCTCTACCGCGCCTTCCTCCAGCGCGAGCCGGATCAGGCGGGCCTCGACTTCTGGGTTTCCAACGCCCAGAACGAGGGGCGCAAGAAGGTGATCCGCGCCTTCGAGGAATCCATCGAATTCGGCGATCTGGTCAGCAAACTCTTCGACGGCGGGCCGCCCGCGTGCTCGACCTGCATACGCAGGACTTGTCCGCGCGGCACGTTCTTCGACTTCGAAACGTGCAGCTGCCAGCCGTTCTAACGGCGCGGCCGATTCACACTTCCGGGGCCGCGAGGCTGATCCACCTCGCGGCCCCGGAAGTGTAACGCCCCCCGAAGGCACGGGCGGCTGGGTTCTGTTACAGGAATCACCTGTTGATTAGTGGCCGCCAACCTGATAACCCACACAAGCGCGGCAGGAGAAGAATTTTTATTCACCCCAAAGAAGCGTTAACTTCCGTGCTGGGGTCAAGCCCTCTCGCGCTTCAAATCATTTCCTGCAACACTGCCGCCGCCGCCGGTTCGCCTCAATAACTCCGCGATGTAAATTTGGCCGATCTCCTCGGCCAGTTCCGCGGCGGTGTGGCCGTCCGCGCTCCGCGCCTCCGAATCGGCCCCGGCCGCGAGGAGCAGTTTGACGGCTTCGCCGTTGCCCCAGAAAGCGGCCTTCATCAGGGCGGTCTCGCCGCCGGCGTCCCGCGCGTTCACGTCGGCCCCGGCGGCCAGCAGCGCCCGGAGCGAGTCGGCGTCGCCGCGTCGGGCCGCGTGCATGAGGGGCGTGTAGCCGTCGAAAGGCTCCAAGCCGGCGGTGTTACGGGCGCGAGGGTCGGCCCCGTGTTCGAGCAGAATCCTGACCGCCTCCGCCCGCCCCATGCTCGCGCACTTCATCAGAGCCGTCATCCCGTGCCCGTCTCGCAGGTCGGCCTCGGCCCCGCGGGCCAGCAACTCCCGCACGACGTCGGCATGCCCGGAGTTGGCGGCAGCCATCAAGGCCGTCAATCCGTCCTTGAGCCGCGCGTCGGGGTCGGCGCCGCCCGCCAGCAACTCGCGGACGAGGCGGAGATCACCCGTCCCGGCGGCGTCCACCAGTCGAGTGTCCTCAGACCCGCGTTTCGGCATTGCTTTACCCCACGATTGGTGCTCACGCCGTAACCCCGCCGCAGTCCTATGGTATAGCCAAGTTCGCGGGGATGGTCCACCACAGCGGCGGGGCCAGCGATGGTAGCATGCGGACGCCCCGGTAGATCAGGTAGCCGACGCCGACGCCGGCCGCGACGCCGACTCCGACCTTGACCCCCGTGGGCACGCCGCCCGCGCCCGGCTGCTGGCCGGGGTTGGGCGTAGGCGTCGGGT
>DATCVD010000832.1:0-7867 GCA_036567125.1 Pyrinomonadaceae bacterium
GCTCGCCCGCCGCCTGAGCCTCTTCGTGCTCAACCCGCCGCGCGCGGAACTCTACCGGCGCATCGACGCGCGCGCCGAAGCGCACTTCCACGCCGGGCTGGTCGAGGAGGTGCGAAAACTGCTCGCGCGCGGCGTGCCGCCCCACACGCAGGCGCTCGGCGCGCACGGCTACCGGCGCGTCGTCGAACACCTGCGGGGCGAGCGCGCGCTCGCCTCCGCCGTCGAGCAGACGAAACTCGACGTGCGCCACTACGCCAAGCGGCAGCTCACTTGGTTCCGCCGCGAGCCGGGCGCGGAGTGGGTCGAGGGCTTCGGTGACGACCCGCGGGTTCAACTGAGAGTGGTCGAGATGATCGGCGCTTCCCTCTCCGCGGCGGAATGATCAGCGCGGCGTCGGCCGAGTGCCCGGCGCGCCGCTTCCGACGGTCACGCGTCCGGCGAGTCGCTTCAGGCCGCGGAGGCGCGGGCGGCGGATGAGATCGCCGCCCCTCTTCATCCCCCCGGCCGGGGCGCGTCGCGCGTCGTGGCGTCAGAAGGCCGCGTTTTCCGCGTCGCTCTTGTCAGGTCACAGCGCGTGTTGTAATCTGGCGTGACCGTAAAACTTTTTCGGCCGGCGGCGCGGAGAGTTTGCGTTGGACACCAGATCGACTCCCCAGAACATACAGGACGCATTCCTGAACACAGTGCGTCGTGAGCGGAGTACGGTCACGATCTACCTCGTCAGCGGGACGAAGCTGACGGGGCGCATCCGCAGCTTCGACAAGTTCTCGATCCTGCTGGAGTCGAACGCGCAGGAGCAGTTGATCTTCAAGCACGCCATCTCGACCATCCAGCACGCGCGCCGGCCGAGCGGCGAACTGCACCGCGGCGTGCAGGCGGGGGCGCAGGAACCCGGTCACGTCGAGCAGGCCGCCGAGCCGCAGGAGCGTCACGAGTCCTGACGGCGGCCGGGCGCGGCAGGTTTCGTCGCGAATCCTTGACGCGGAAGCCCCGCGCGCACGGTTAACTTCTCACGCCCCCGAATCACTTCAGCGAACGGAGTCAGAATATATTTTGGCCGCCGCGTTTCTCTCATTCGAAGGCATCGACGGGTGCGGCAAGTCAACGCAGCTCCGGCTGCTGGCGAGCCACCTGCGCCAGCGCGGCGTGGAGGTCGTGAGCACGCGCGAGCCGGGCGGGACGCCGCTCGGCCAGCAACTCCGACACGCGCTGCTCGAAGCCGAGACGCAGGTCGATCCGCTGGCCGAGCTGCTCCTCTACGCGGCCGACCGCGCGCAACACGTCCGCACGCTCGTCCGCCCCGCGCTCGAAGCCGGACAGATGGTGCTGACGGATCGCTACGCCGACGCGACCGTCGCCTATCAGGGCGCGGGCCGCGGCTTCGAGCCGGGGATCGTCGCGGACATCGTCCGGCTGGCGACCGGCGGCCTCAAGCCCGATCTCACACTGCTCTTCGACGTGCCCGTCGCGGACGCGCTCGCGCGCGCGCGCCACAAGCGCCACCGCCCCGAGCGGCCCGAGGGCGACAAGATCGAGGCCGAAGACGCGGCGTTCCACGAGCGCGTCCGCGACTGCTACCTGCGGCTCGCGGCCGAAGAGCCCGAACGCGTCCGCGTCGTCGATTCCGCGCGCTCCATCGAGGAAATCCACCAGCACGTGCTGGATGTCGTCACGCCGTTTCTGGAAAACAGAGGTTAGAGGTCAGAGGTCAGAGGTCAGAAAAGAACTGTTTTCACTAACCTCTAACCTCCGACCTCTAACATCCCCTTCTCCTATGTTCGACAAACTCGTCGGCAACCAGCGCGCGCGCGAGGTGCTCGGCCGGATGCTCGCGCAGGGGCGCGTGCCCGGCGCGCTGATCTTCGCGGGCGAGGAGGCGGTCGGCAAAAAACTGTTCGCCGTCGAGCTGGCGAAGGCGCTCAACTGCCGCCGGCCGCGCGGCGCGGAAGCCTGCGACGAGTGTCCGGCCTGCAAGCGCATCCCGCGCTTCGCGCCGTCGCCGTCGGACAACGACGAGCGGAAGCGTTTCGTCGCGTGGAGCGAGCACCCGGACGTGGCGCTCGTCCGCCGCGAGGCCGCGGTCGTCAACATTTATCAGGCGCGCGTCGTCGAGCGCGAGAGCAACTTTCGCCCGCAGGAAGGCCGCGCCCGCGTGTTCATCATTGAAGAAGCCGACCGGATGAACCTGCCGGCCGCGAACGCGCTGCTCAAGACGCTCGAAGAGGCCCCGCCGACCAGCCACCTCATCCTGCTGACCACCCGGCCGTCGGGGCTGCTCCCCACGATCCGCTCGCGCTGCCAGATCGTCCGCTTCGCCCCGCTCGCCGCGTGCGAGATCGAAGACTACCTGACGAAGAACCGCAAGCGCGCCGGGCTGGAAGCGCGCCTCGTCGCGCGACTCGCCCGCGGCCGCTTGGGCCGCGCCCTCGACCTCGACCTCGACGCCTACCGCGGGCAGCGCGACGCCGCGCTCTCAGTGCTCGAAGCCCTGCTCGCCGCGCCGCCCGACCGCGCGCGGCTGCTCCGCTCCGCCGAGGAACTGACCGACCCGAAGCGCAAGGACGAGTACGAGGCGCACCTCGACACGCTGTCCGCCCTCGTCCACGACGCGTGGCTGCTCTCGCTCTCGCCCGACGCCGAGATCGTCAACGAAGACCTCCGCGAACGCCTCGCCCGCTCGGCCCGCACACTCGACACACCCCGCGCCGCCCGCTGGCTCGCCCTCGTCGAAGATCTGCGCGCCCAACTCGCCGTCAACGTCAACCGCAAAATCGCCACCGACGCCCTCTTCCTCTCAATGGCTGCGGCGTAAAAAGCCGTAAATCGTAAATCGTGAATCGTAAATAGAAGGAAGAAATCTTCCTCTCTATTTACGATTCACGATTTACGATTTACGGCTTTTCCCTATCTTTCGATTGTGACGAGTTGCGGCGTCGCTTCTGTGTGGGCGGACGCGCCCTCGGCGATGAGCTTTTCGGTCTCGGCGACGAAGGCTTCGACGATGTCCGCGCCGGCCACTTTGCGCATCGGGCGGCCGTTCTTGAAGATCATGCCGACGCCGCGGCCGAAGGTGACGCCGAGCTGGGAGTCGTGCGCCTCGCCCGGCCCGTTCACCTCGCAGCCCATGATCGAGAGGTGGAGCGGCTCCTCGATGTGCGCGAGGCGGCGCTCGATCTCGGTCACGATCTCGACGAAGTTGTCCACGTCGAGCCGGCCGCAGGTCGGGCAGGCGACGACGGTCACGCCGCGCTTGCGCAGCTCAAGCGACTTCAGTATCTCCCACGCGACGCGCACCTCCTCGTGCGGCTCGGCGGCGAGCGAGACGCGGATCGTGTCGCCGATGCCTTCGTGGAGGAGGACGCCGAGGCCGACGGCCGACTTGATCGTGCCGCCGAAGGCCGTGCCCGCCTCGGTCACGCCGAGGTGGAGCGGGTAGTCGACTTTCGCGGCGAGCAGGCGGTAGGCGGCGACCGTGCGGTGAACGTCCGAGGCTTTGAGCGAGACGACGATGTCGGTGAAGTCGAGGTCTTCGAGAATCTTGATGTGGCGCAGGGCCGACTCGACCATCGCCTCGGGCGTGGCCGTGCCGTAACGCTTCAGCAAATCCTTTTCGAGCGAGCCGCCGTTGACGCCGATGCGGATCGGGATGCCGCGCTCCTTCGTCGCCCGCACGACCTCGACGATGCGCTCGTGCGCGCCGATGTTGCCGGGGTTCAGCCGCAGCTTATCGACGCCGGCGTCGAGCGCCATCAGCGCGAGCTTGTAGTGGAAGTGGATGTCGGCGACGAGCGGCACGTCGGGCACGCGCCGCCTGATCTCTTTGAGCGCGACGGCCGCCTCCTTGTTCGGCACGGCGAGGCGGACGACCTCGCAGCCGGCGGCGACCATCTCCTCGATCTGCCTGACCGTCCCCGCCACGTCCTCCGTGTCGGTCTTCGTCATCGACTGCACGACGACCGGCGCGCCGCCGCCGATCTGAACGTGCCGAACCTTGACTGCTCTGGACTGTCTCATCATCAACACGAAGGACTTAGGATTTAGGATTTAGGGAAATCCGCTTTTACTAACTCCTAAATCCTAACCCCTAAATCCTAACCCCTATTTCGCCGGCGCGGTCGCCGCCGGTTTCTCGTCGGAGCGGCCGTAGTTGGAGGCTTCTTTGAGGATGTCGTTGGTGATGACGAAGCCCATGAGCAGCAGGAGGAAGACGAAGCCGACCTGCTGGATGCGCTCGCGCACCGTCATCGACATGCGCACCCCCAGCCAGCTCAAAACGGATTCGACGCCGAGCAGGAAGATCGCGCCGCCGTCGAGCACGGGGATCGGCAGCAAGTTCAGAATGCCGAGGTTGAGGCTCAAGACCCAGAGCATCCAGAAGACGCCCGTCCAGCCGAGTTTCTGCGCGGCGTTCTTCGACGCGCGCGCGATGCCGATGGGGCCGGACAGCGACTCGCGCGCCGAACGCTGGCCCTTGAAGATCTGCCCGAAGGCCGCGCCCGTCATGCGCAGCACCTCGACGTTGCGGCGCACGGCGTAGCCCGCGGCCGTCAGCAGCCCGGCCTGCTGGTACGGCGGCTCGTCCTGCGGCAGCACGCCGATGCGCGCGCGTTCGCCTTCGAGGCGCGCCGCCAGCGTGACTTCCTGCTGCTGCCCGTTGCGCTCGTAGGTCAGGCGGATCGGCTCTTTACTGAAACGCTGTATCTGCTCGATCAACCCCTGACTGTCGCGCACGGGTTCGCCGTTGACGGCGATGAGGCGGTCGCCCGCCTGCAAGCCGGCCTGCGCGGCGGGCCAGTCGGGCGTCAGTTCGTTGACGAGAACCTTCAGGCCCGAGTAGGTCGGCGTCAGGCCCATGATGCCGATGCTCTCGCCCTCGATGGTCTCCTTCTGCGGCTTGAGCGTCAGCTCGACGCGGCGACCCTCGCGCTCGACCGTGACGGGGAGGGGCTGATCGGGCGACAGGGTCGCGTCGCCCTGAATGCGCTCCCACGTCGGATCGTCCTTGCCGTTGAAGGAGACGATGCGGTCGCCGGGCCTCAGCCCCGCGGCCTGCGCCGCGCCGCCCTCGCGGACGCGCTCGACCACGGGCGAGTTGATCTGCACGGGCACGCCGTTCGTGAGCGCCCAGACGAAGGCGATGGTGAGCGCCGTCAGGATGTTCATCACGGGGCCGGCGACCATCACGAGGAACTTCTGCCAGCGCGGCCTCAGATCGAAACGCTCGCGCTCCGGGATGTTCGACTCGCCCGCGCCCTCGACCGGGGCGTTCGACTCGTCGCCGCCGAGCTTGACGTAGCCGCCGAGCGGGATGAGCGAGACGCGGTAGTCGGTCGGGCCGAAGCGGCGGCCGAACAGGCGCGGGCCGAAGCCGACCGAGAAGGTCTCCACGCGCACGCCCAACAGCTTGGCGACGATGAAGTGGCCGAACTCATGGAGCACGACGGCCGTGCCGAGGATGAAGACGAAGGGCAGAATCCAGAATAAGAGGTTTTCGATCATTTTCAGCGTCTCTTCAGGCAGAACTTCCCCGCTGGCTTGCGTTTAGAAGCACGACGCGCGGCGGCCGTTGCACGTGAGAGTTTACGTGAACTCGGGTATAAAGTCTAAACGGTGGGCGTCCGCCGCGGCCCGCTGAATCGCGCCGCGGCGGGCGAAATCGACGCCGGAGTGCGTAAAAAATCGTTGACAGGCTAAAACTGTCGGGGGTATAAGACGAGTCGCCGAGTGCGGGACGGCCACTCACGAAACCCGTTATTGAAAGTTCGTAATGCTCCATCGGCCTCATGAAGCAGACGCCAACCCGACATAGCCGACCGGGACTCCGTGTTCCCGGCGCTGCCGTCGTCTGCCTATCCCTACGACAGGAGTGACAAGATGGAAAAAGCCGCCAAGTCTCCCCGACAGATCGTGACAGTGATGCTCGTCCTCGCCAACGTGTTCGTCTTGACCCTGTACGCCGGCGGGTGGTCGCACGCGCCGTCGGGCGCGAGCGGCAAAGCGGCCGGCGGCGGCGGCCCGCTCTTCTTGCAGGGCGGCGCGAAGAAGATCATCAGGGAGCCGATCATCAACCGGGAGCCGGTCGAGATCGGGGATGTCAGGTTCAAGAGTAAGGCCGTCAAGTTCGGCGACGAGCTCGACGGCGACGAGACGTGGCTCAGGGACGTGAGCGTGAAGGTCAGGAACGTGTCGGACAAGACCATCACCTACTTCCGCCTCAACTTCGTCTTCGCCGACCCCAGACCCGGCGCGGTCAACACGCAGAACGTCATGCTCGGCCGGCGCACCGACTTTCCGATGACGAGCCGGAACGAACCGTTGCGGCTGGCACCCGGCGAGTCGGCCACCGTCTCTCTGGCAGCCTACTTCGACGAGATTAAAAGTCTGGTCGAGCCGCGGCACGGGTGGATAGGCAACGTCAACGAAGTGGCCGTCAGCTTGGGCGACGCGCTATTCGAGGACGGAACGCTCTACTCCGGCGGGGCCGTCTTCCGGCGCAACCCCGACGAGAGCAGCCCCCGCAAGTGGCTCATCATCCGCGACTCACAATAGTCCCCTCACGGCCGCGGGCCGCACAATGAAAGGAATCACGCACCATGAAGTTGAACATACTTCTAGGGGCGACCCTTGCCCTCAACCTCTCCTTCTGGCTGCTCACCCTCTCTAACCTCGCCCCGGAAGCCACCCACATCGCCGTAGCTCAAAGCCCGCCGGATACGATTGCCCGGTGCCAGATTTTCGACCCGAACGAGCCGTTCCAATGCGGGACGAATGAGTGCGGGAAGATGGTCATGGCGAACAGGGGCTTCACCAACGGCCCGGGCACACAATCCTTGCGGGCCAACCCCACGACATGCGGGCTTGGCACCGGCAACCCGGAAGACCCGTGCCGGCAGGAGCAGACCGAATACTACACCGCACACGACGACGTAACCTGCGTGACGCCGACGCCGACGCCCACCCCGACGCCTACGCCGCAGTGCGAGCGGCCGGTGAACTTCACCGCGTACCCGTCCACGGGCTGCCCGCCCCGGTTCTCCAAGATCGGGAACTGCTGCGAGTGCCGCCCGACCGCGCAGAGGTTGGAATGGTGCCGCATCCACCTCGGCACTTTCGACCCCGACGTGTGCGACTGCGTGGACTTCGCCTCGCCCGTCCTCATGGACGTGGCGGGCGACGGCTTCGCCCTGACTGACCATGACGGCGGCGTCTCCTTCGACCTCAATTCGGACGGCACGCCCGAGCGCCTCTCGTGGACTTCCGCCGGCGCGGACGACGCGTGGCTGGCATTGGATCGGGACGGCACCGGGACAATCGACAACGGGCGGGAGTTGTTCGGCAACTTCACGCCGCAGCCCGATCCGCCGGCCGGCGAGGGCCGGAACGGCTTCCTCGCGCTCGCCGAGTTCGACAAGCCGGCGAACGGCGGCAACGCGGACGGCGTGATCGACGGCCGCGACGCGGCCTTCGCCTCGCTCCGCCTATGGCGCGACGCGAACCACAACGGCTTTTCGGAGCCGGGCGAGATTCTGACGTTAAACTCGCTCGGCGTCTCGCGGCTGCACCTCGACTACAAGGAGTCGAAGCGCACGGACGAGCACGGCAACCGGTTTAAGTACCGCGCGAAGGTGGACGACGCGAAGGGGGCGAAGGTCAGCCGCTGGGCGTGGGACGTGTTCCTCGTGCGCGGGCAGTAGCCCTGACCGTTGCCCGCGAGAACTAAGCCGCCCGGTCGTCTTAACATACGGCCGGGCGGCTCCGCTTTGTCGTTCAGAGGGCAGCGGCCGGGCTGGGCCGCTCGTCGGCGGGCGCGTGCTCGCGCGAGATTTCATCGACCGTGGCGGCGGCCGAGGCGCGCGCCTCGCGGTCG
>DATCVD010000833.1:0-2733 GCA_036567125.1 Pyrinomonadaceae bacterium
AGCCGCGGCCTGCTCGCGCAGGTCGGGCGGGAGCAGCGCGGCCGCCTCCGGGTTCGAGAAGAGTTGCGGGTGCGCGGCCGTCTCGCGGCGGAGCCAGTAGTCGTAGTCGTAGCGCGCGGAGAGTTCGAGCGCGCGGCGCAGGTGCTCGGTCATCTCGCCCTCGCGCCCCTCGCGCTCGTCGCAGGCGGCGAGCGCGAGCGAGACCTGCGCCTCCAAGTAGTAGAAGCCGTGGCTCTGGAAGTAGCGGAGCGCCGCTTCGAGGCCGGCGCGCGCATCGGCGTGCCGGCCGAGGGCGAAGAGGACGCGGGCTCGCGCCTGCGCGACGGTGTGGAGCGCGCGCTCGTCGTCCGAGGCGCGGCGGGCTTCGAGCAGGCGGTCGATGAGGGCGAGTGCGCCCGCCGCGTCGCCCGTTTGCAGCAGCAGCAGGGCGCGCTCCTCCTTGACCTCGGCGCGCGCGAGATCGATGCCGGCGGCCTCGTGATCCTGCTCGGCGTGCTTGTAGAACTCGGCGGCGCGCGCCGCGTCGCCGCGCTCGCGGTAGAGGTTGCCGTACATCTCGAAGGCCTCGGCGCGCTGCGCGACGAGGTTGAAGACGTGGCAGTATTCGAGCGCGCGGTCGAGGTGCTGCTCGCAGCCCGCCAGATCGCCGCGGATGAGCAGGCAGCGGGCGAGGTTGATGTAGGCCCACGTCTCCTGCGGGACGGGCCGGCGGGCGGTCTTCCCCGCGGCGTCGGCGCGCAGCATCCGGCGCAGCCAGCGCATCGCCCCGGCGAAGTCGCCGCGGAGCATCGCGGGCAGGCCGAGGTTGTGCGCGATGATGTGCGCGTAGTGCGTGTCGCGCAGCTCCTCGGCCAGTTGGAGCGCGTCGCGGAACTCGCGCTCGGCCGTGGTCAGATCGTCGAGCGCGAAGTAGCAGAGGCCGCGCGTGTTGCCGGCCTTGACGCGCACGGGCGAACGCTCGCCGACGAGGGCGACGGCGCGGTCGAGGTAGTCGAAGGCCGCGCGGCAGTCGCCGCGGCGGCGCGTGATGGTGGCGAGCGAGTGCAGGGCCTCGGCCTCGCCCTCGGCGTCGCCGCGGTCGTTGAGCAGCGCGGCGGCGCGGCGCAGGAGGCCGAGCGCCGACTCGAACTCGCCGCGCAGGCGCGCGATCTCGGCGCGGTGGAACAGCGCGCGCGGGTGTGATTCGAGCGCCGCCTCGGGAAGCTGTTCGACGAACCGCACGAGCGACGTGAACGCGCCGCCCGCGATCCATTCCTCGCCGCGCTCGGCTATGACAGCCGCCGCGCGCCCGAACTCCTCGGCTTCGAGCAGGTGGCCCACGGCCTGCTCCCACTGGCCGCGCGCCGCGAAGTAGTCGGCGAAGCGCGCGTGCTCGGCCGCCAGCCCGGCGCGCCCGACCTCGGCGCGCAAGCGCCGCCGCAGGAAGTCGCGGAAGAGCGGGTGCAGGCGGTACTCCTCGCCGCTCGCGTCCGAGGCGACGGTCGTGAACACGTTGCGGCGGACGAGCGCGGGCAGCAACTGCGAGCAGCCGGTCTGCGGGTAGAGCCGGCCGCAGGCTTCCGAGTCGATGCGCTCCAACAGCGAGACGCGGAGCAGCAAATTTTGCGCCTCTTCCGTCTCGTCGGCGAAAACCTCCTCGGCGAAGTAGTCGAAGATGTCGCGCTCGGACTGGCGGAGGATTTCGACGAGGTCGGGCGCTGCCGGCTCGCCCCCGCGCGCCGGCCCGCGCTGCAACGCCTGCCGCTGCGCGACCTGCCGGACGAGTTGGAGCGCCGTGATCCAGCCGTGCGTCCGCTCGCGGTACTCGGAGAGCTGCGCGGGCGTCAGTTCGAGATCGAAGACCTTGCGGAAGAGCTCCTGCGTCTCGTCGTCCGTGAAGAGCAGTTCCTCGCGGTCGATGATCGTGAGCGCGTTGTGCGCGCGCAACCGGGAGAGCGAGAGCGGCGGGATGTCGCGCGAGGTGATGATGACGTGGAGCACGTCGGGCAGGTACGCGAGCAGGCGGTCGACCGCGCGGTGGACGGCCGTGTCCGCGCCGAGGTGGTGGTAGTCGTCGAGGACGAAGACGACGCGCGAGTCGACCGAGTCGAGTATCTCGTTGAGCAACACGTCGGCCGCGCGCTCGGGCTGCGCGGAGAGTTCGGCGGCCGACTGCTGCAGGTACGAGAGCGTCGCCTCGCCGAAGCCGGGGATGACCTGACGGAGTCCGTGCGCGACGTAGCCGAGGAAGACGGACGGGTCGGCGTCCGTGCGGTCGAGCTGGTACCAGACGAACTGGCGCGCTTCGGTGCGGACGAAGTCGGCGACGAGCGTCGTCTTGCCCGACCCGGCCGGCGCGGCCACCAGCGTGACGGGCTGTTCGAGGTTGGTGCGGAGTCGTTCGAAGAGTCGCGGCCGGTGGAGCAGCGCGGGCGCGGGGCGCGGCGGCAGAAGTTTCGTCCGCAGGAAGAAGGCGGGCGTGGCCGCGGCCGCCGCCGGCAGCGGTGGCAGCGGCGACGTGACCAGCTTCTCTGTGCGGCGCGGCCTGTTGCTCATCAGCCTCTCGGGACCCCGCGCCGGCCGCCGCGCACTTTTGCAATCGTGCGCCGCGGCCGACCTGTGCCCCCCGCCTGTCCGCCCGGTGGGGGGCGCTTCGGGGTGTCGGCGGCCAACTTGTACGCGAGGACGGAAGGGGCGCTGAAACGGGTTCGGCGCCGCGCGTCAGGGCCGGAGGGCACTACGACCTCCGGCCCT
>DATCVD010000834.1:0-3067 GCA_036567125.1 Pyrinomonadaceae bacterium
CCGTCGAGCGCGGGCCGACGGCCGCGCCGAAGCCCGCCATCGACTTCGTCGAGAACCGCGGGCAGTGGGACGCGCGTGCGTCTTTCGTGGCGCGGGCCGGCGCGATGTGGGCGTCCTTCGAGCGTGGCGCGATCAGGCTCCGCTTGGGGAAAGAGCGGCCGACGCAACTGGCGCTGAGCTTCGAGGGCGCTTCGGCGCGCGCGACGATTGCGGGCGAGGGGGAGCGGGGCGGCCGCTACAACTTTTTCGTCGGCAACGATCCGCGCAAGTGGCGGCCGAACGTCGCGGCCTTCGCCGGCGTGCTCTACCGCGGGCTGTACGACGGCGTTGACATGCGCGTGCGCGAGGAGCGCGGGCGGCTGGAGTACGATCTGATCCTCGCCGCCGGGGCCGACCTCAATCGAGTCGTCGTCCGCGCCGACGGCGCTTCGCAACTCGAAATAGCCGACGACGGCTCGCTCGTCATGCAAACGGCCGCGGGTGAGCTGCGGCAGGCGCCGCCGCGGACGTGGGAGGAGCTGCCGTCGGGCGAGCGGCGCGTGGTCGAGTGCCGCTTCCGCAAGATCGACGCGCGGCGCTACGGCTTCGTCGCGGCGCGCCGCGACCCGTCGCTCCCGCTCGTCATCGATCCCGGCCTCGAATGGTCAACCTACGTCGGCGGCGGCGACTGGGACGAGATCCACGATCTGGCGGCGGCGGGCGACGGCACGGGCGACGTGATCGCCGTCGGCGCGACGCTCTCGCCCGACTTCAGCAACCGGCCGAACCCGGTCGCCGGCTTCGTCACGCGCTTCAGCGCGACGGGCGCGCTCGTATATAAGACGATCCTCGGCGGCTCCGACCGCGAATGGGTTCACGGCCTCGCCGTCTCGGCGGCGGGCGAACCCGTCGTGGTCGGCGAAAGCTACTCGCCCGATTACCCCGTCACCGCCGGCGCTTACGACACGACCCACGGCTTCAAGGCCGACGCGCTCGGCCCCATTTACCACGCCGACGCCTTCGTCACGCGCCTCGACGCGGCGGGGCAGATCGCCTACTCGACCTTCGTCGGCGGCGACGACTACGATCTCGCCTACACGGTCGCGCTCGCGCCCGACGGCGCGGTCGTCCTCGCGGGTGAGACGATGTCGACGGACTGGCCGACGACGGCCGGCGCGTACGACCGCACGCACAACTGCTGCACGCCCTACTTCAGCGGCGTCTTCTCCCGCTTGGACGCCTTCGTCGCGCGCCTGAGCGCCGACGGCAGCGCGCTCGAATACTCGACCTACTTCGGCGGCCACGGCGACGAGCCGCCTGAGGCCGTCGTCGTCGACGCCGCGGGGTTCGTCACCGTGACGGGGCTGACCTACTCGCCGCCGGGCGGCGGCCCCGCCATGCCGACCACCGCCGACGCGCTCTCGCGCACGCCCTTCAACGTCGAGTCGAACCCGGACGCCTACCTCGCGCGCTTCCGGCTCGACGGCGCGGGCGCGGCCGACCTCCGCTACTCGACCTTCATCGGCGGCGGCAACACCGACGCGGGCTACGCCGTCGCGCTCGATCCCGCGAACCCGTCGGACGTGATCGTGGGCGGCGTCACCTACTCGACCGCGGGCGTCCCGGCGATCTTCCCGACCACGCCCGGCACCCTCAAGCCCAGCTCCACGAGCATCGACGGCTTCCTGATGCGCTTCCGCTTCGCCGCGGGCGGCGGCGGGCAACTCGTCTGGTCAACCCTGTTCGGCGGCACGGACTACGAGGAAATCTCCGACATCTCCCTGCGGCCCGACGGCGAGATCGTCGTCGCCGGCCAGACGCGCTCCTTCGATCTGCCAACCACGCCGGGGGCCTTCGACCGCACGGTCGCCATATCGAGCGGCGCGCTCTTCTTCGACGCCTTCGCCGCGCGCCTGAGCGGCGACGGCGCGCGCCTGCTCTACGGCACCTACCTCGGCGGCAGCTTCAACGAGCGCTTCATGAACCTCGCGCTCGTCGGGCCGAACTCCGCCGCCGTCTCCGGCTGGACGAACTCGGGCGACTTCCCCGTGACGCCCGCCGCCCACGATCCCGTGCTTAACAACGACGGCGTCGGCGGCCCCGGCGGCGGCCCCGGCGGCATCCCGTTCGACGGCTTCGTCGCGCGCCTGACGATGCAGCCCGACGGCGACGGCGACGACACGGCCGCCGCGCCGGCCCTGCTCGGCCCCGCCAACGGCGCGCAGATCGCGACCAACACGCCCACCACGTTCGACTGGTCGGACGTGCCCGATCAGTCCGGCGTCGAGGGCTACCACATCCAAATCAACCAGCGGCCCGACTTCGTCTGCTGCAACGACTGGCAGGAGGTCTGGACTTCCCAGTCGCAGTACGTCGCGTCAGTCCGCCTCGACGGCGCGTACTACTGGCGCGTCCGCACGGCGGATCGCTCCGGCAACGTGAGCGAATGGTCGGAGGTGCGCGGCTTCAACTCCGGCACGTCTATCTCCACGCTCGGCGTCAACCCGGCGAGCGTCGAGGCGGGCAACTCCGCGCAGGGGCGGGTGACGCTGTCGGCCCTCGCGCCGCCGGGCGGCATCACGATCTCTCTGAGCAGCAGCGACGCGGCGGCGACCGTCCCGGCCTCCGTCACCATCCCGCAAGGCAGCAGCTTCGCCACGTTCGCGGTGGCGACGAGGGCCGTCGCCGCCCCGACCGCCGTCACCATCACCGCCAGCCACGGCGGCAACACGCGGAGCGCGACGCTCACCGTCACGCCCTCGACCGGGCCGCCCGCCGCGCCGACGCTCGTCAGCCCGGCGAGCGGCGCGAACGTGCCGCTCAACGCGAACGTCACGTTCAGTTGGAACGCCGCGGCCGGCGCGGCGACCTACGAGATTCAGATCGACGACTCCGAACGCTTCAGCGCGCCGCTCGTCGGGGCTGGGAGCGGGCTGACGCAGACGCACTACGTCGTGATGTTCAAGTCGGAGAAGCGCTGCTGGTGGCGCGTGCGCGGCCGCACGGCCGGCGGCACGAACGGCGCTTGGTCGTCTGTCCGCTCGTTCCAAGTGCGGCGCGGGGCGACCCAGCCGCCGTCGCCCAGCCC
>DATCVD010000835.1:0-4979 GCA_036567125.1 Pyrinomonadaceae bacterium
CGCTGGGGCACGACGCGCGCCGGCAGCCTCCCGCAAGGCGCGAGCGCCGCGGGGCTGCTCGACGCGACCGGCAACGTCTGGGAGTGGACGGCCGACCCGTTCGCCGGCTACGCGGATTTTGCGGCGTACCCCTACCCCGAATACTCCGAGACGTGGTTCGACGGCGACCACCGCGTCCTCAAAGGCGGCTCGTGGGCGACGAGCGGGCCGCTGCTCCGTTCGTCGTTCCGCAACTTCTTCCGCCGCCAGTTCCGCATCGCCCCGACGGGCATCCGGCTGGCCGAAGCGACGACGCAGTAGGGACGACGAACGCGGAACCGAAGACAACTGCTTTTCAGTTCCGCGTTCGTCGCTCCCACTTCATCGTTTCTTTACTCCCACTTCTTCTGCTTCTGAAAACGCTTGACGACCATGTTGCGCTTGAGCGGCGTGAGGCGGTGGATGAAGAGCGTGCCGTCGCAGTGGTCGGTCTCGTGGAGGAAGCAGCGGGCGGCGAGTCCTTCGGCGGTGCGCTCGTACCACTCGCCGCTCACGTCCTGCGCGCGGAGCGTGACCCGCGCCGCGCGCTTGAGCGGGGCGTGGACTTTGCCGACCGAGAGACACCCCTCCTCGCCCGCCTGCTCGCCCTCTGCGCTCACGATCTCCGGGTTCGCGGCGACGAGCTTGATGCCGTCACAGTCCATCACGAACAGCCGCAGCGAGCGTCCCACCTGCGGCGCGGCCAAGCCGACTCCCTCCTCCGCGTACATCGTCTCGAACATGTCGTCGCAGAGCCGCGCCAACTCGTCGTCGAACTTCTCGACGGCGTCGCCCGTCTCGTTCAGCACCCTTTCGGGGTACTCGCTGATCTGTAGAACGGCCATCTCTCGCTTCCGCCACCGCCCGCGTTTTAAGGTATGATTCGGCGCGCACGCTCTACGAGCGCGCACGACACGCATGAGACAATACCACGACCTGCTCAGATCGATCTTGGAGCGCGGCGCGCGCCACGAAGACCGCACGGGCGTCGGCACGATCTCGCACTTCGGCTACCAGACGCGCTTCGACCTGCGCGCGGGCTTTCCCATCGTGACGACCAAGCGCGTGCCCTTCCGCTGGGTCGCCGAAGAACTTTTCTGGTTCCTCTCCGGCGACACCGACGAGGCGAACTTGCGCGCCCGCGGCGTGGACATCTGGGCCGAGTGGGCCGACGAGGAGCACACCCGCCGCTTCGGGCGCGCGGCCGGCGACCTCGGCCCCGTCTACGGCTACCTGTGGCGCTCGTTCGGCGGCAACTACCCGGCGCGCGACGGCGTCGATCAGATCGCGCGGCTCGTCAAAGAGATCGAGACGAACCCGAACTCGCGCCGCCTGATCGTCACGGGCTGGGACCCGCGCGTCGCCGACGCGGTCGACCTGCCGCCGTGCCACACGCTCTTCCAGTTCAAAGTCGAGTCCGGGAAGACGCTCCACTGCCAGCTCTACCAACGCTCGGCCGACGCGTTCCTCGGCGTGCCCTTCAACATCAGCTCCTACGCCTTGCTCACGCACATGCTCGCGCACGCCTGCGGCCTCGAAGCGGGCGAGTTCGTTTACACGCTCGGCGACTACCACATCTACTCGAACCACCTCGCGCAGGTCGAAGAGCTACTCTCGCGCGAGCCGCTGCCGCTCCCGCGGCTCGCCATCGACGACCCCGACCGAACCTTCCGCGGACTCGACGGCCTGCTCTCGATGCGCTACGAGCATCTGCGACTCGTCGGCTACCACTCGCACTCGAAGATCGCCGCGCCCGTCGCGGTCTAAAAGAGGCTAGGAGTTAGGAGCTAGGAGTTAGGGGCTGGGAGTCAGGGGCTAGGGGCGGGCTCCACGCTGCGGGCTTCGACGTCGATCACAAATCAGTCTTCAATCCTGAATCCTGAATCCTGAATCCTGAATCCTGCTAATGGCTTTGATCGGCATCGTCGCGGTTGATCGGAACAACGCCATCGGCAGGGGCGGCGGGCTGCCGTGGCACTACTCGGCCGATCTCAAATTCTTCAAGGAGCGCACCACGGGGAACGTGTGCGTGATGGGCCGGCGCACTTGGGAGTCGCTGAAGAAGCCGCTGCCGAACAGGTTGAACGTGGTGTTGAGCCGCGGAGGAGAAATCGAAAGTCAGCCGGGCGTCGTCCGCTTGCCTGACGCGCAGTCGGTTTTTTCGATTGTCCCGTACCTCGCGTGCGACGTGTACGTCATCGGCGGCGCGCAGGTCTTTCGTGGTTTCGGCCCCGCCATCAACGAGTGGATCGTCACGCGCGTGCCGCTCGCTGTCGGGGGCGCGGACACCTTCATGCCCGCCGATTTTCTGGACGGCTTCGCGCCTCGCGAGACGCGCAGTCTCGGCGAGGATTTGCAGGTCACGTTTTATTCGCGGACGAAATAGTCGCCCCCGGCCACGCCTCCCGCCGCCGCCGCCGAAGCCCGCCAAAGTCTCCCCGGAAACCCTCGCGCCGCGCCCGCCTGAGCGCCAAACAGTTTTACTGCGCGGCGGGCCGACCGGCGTCGCATACCAACTGCTACACGGTTTCGTCGGGCCGCGCCCGATATGGTTGAGCGACCCGCGCGAGACGGATTACAGGCCGTTTTACGTGGATTTTCGGCGGGATTTTGGCCCGGAGCGGTGCGCTTCGCTTGGCACCGCAATTGCTCAGGTTGGGGCCATGAGCACCGACGCCACCGCCGCCGCCGCCACGTTCCCCGCAGCAACACCGAAGGTGGGTCGCGGCCGTAAGGCGCAGGCCGCCGCGCTGCACGCCCCCGCCCCCGCGAGCGATCACGCCCTCGCGCAGCAGGCCGCTGCGGGCGACATGGCGGCGTTCGAGGAGTTGTACGCGCGCCACAACCGGCGCGTCTACTCGCTCTGCCTGCGGATGACGGGGAACACCTCCGAGGCCGAAGACCTCGCGCAGGAGGCGTTCATCCAACTCTACCGCAAGATCGGCAGCTTCCGCGGCGAGTCGGCCTTCACCACTTGGCTGCACCGCCTGACGGTTAATCAAGTGCTCATGCACTTCCGCAAGCGGAACGTGAAGCTGGAGATGACGACGGACGACGGCGAGGTGCCCGTTCAGATCGTGCGCGGGACGGAGAACCCGAACGCGATGCCGGTCGTGGATCGCATCGCGCTTGAGCGCGCCGTCGGCAAACTCCCGAACGGTTACCGCACGGTCTTCGTCCTCCACGACGTGGAGGGGCACGAGCACGAGGAGATCGCGCGGCTGCTCGGCTGCTCGGTCGGCACGTCGAAGTCGCAGCTCCACAAGGCGCGGATGAAGCTGCGCACCCTGCTCAAGCAGCAGAAGTTCAACTTCCGTTACTGACACCCGACGACACAGGCAGACGACGCCGAGGGCGTCGGACTCGAAAGAGTCCGACGCCCTCGGCGCTTCTCGCCATCGCGGCGCGACGTTATCGCGCGACGCGACGTGCCCGGTCGTCTCCCGGCGCTCAGTTGAGATCGAACAGCAAGACCTCCGCCGGGCCGCGGCCGACGATTGTGATTCGCCCCTCGTCGCTCGCGGCCGCGCCGTCGCCCTGTTCGAGGCGCTGCCCGTTGAGTTCGACCGCGCCGCGCGCCACCTGTAGCCACGCGTGGCGGCCGGGGCGGAGTTCGTGCGCGACCGCGGCGTCGTCTTCGAGCTGCGAGACGTAAATCTCCGCGTCCTGATGGATCGTCACCGAGCCTTCGCGGCCGTCGGGCGACGCGACGACGCGCAGCCGGTTGAGCTTCTCGCCGTCGGCGAACCGCTTCTCCTCGTAGCCGGGTTTAATTCCGATCTCCGACGGCAGAATCCAGATTTGGAGCAGGTGGACGCGCTCGTCCTCCGAGTGGTTGAACTCGCTGTGGCGCACGCCCGTGCCGGCGCTCATCCGCTGCACGTCGCCGGGTCGGATGGTCGAGCCGTTGCCCATGCTGTCGCGGTGCGCGAGTCCGCCTTCGAGGACGTAGGTGACGATCTCCATGTCGCGGTGGCCGTGCGTCGGGAAGCCCGCGCCGGCCGCGACGAAGTCCTCGTTGATGACGCGCAGCGTGCGGAAGCCCATGTGCCGCGGGTCGTAGTACTCGCCGAAGGAGAACGTGTGGTAGGTGTCGAGCCAGCCGAAGTTGAAGTGGCCGCGCTCGGCGGCACGCCTGACGCTAATCATTGATCCGTCCTTTCCCTTGCTTGTTCTGCCGCGCCCCGCTCGGCGCGGGCGGCGTTGACGAAGTCGGCGAGGAGTCCGTAGGCCGTGCTCTTCAAGTCGGGGCCGCGCGCCGTGACGGTCAGCCCTTCGAGCACGTCGAGCCTGAAGTTGAGCGCGAGCGACGAGCCTGACAGGTTCGCGAGCGGGTCGTCCGCGTCGATCCGTTCGGGCCGGACGCTCGCGCGCACCGCCCCGCCTTCGAGTCGCTCGGCGCGACTCAGCAGCCTGACGGGGCGGCCCGCTTCCTTCGCCTCGCGCACGTCGCGCGGGTCTAGGCCGCCGATGCCGGTGCGCTCGATCTCCCCGAGCGACACGGACGCGCCCGTCAGGACGTTCACGAGCGCGCAGACTTTGACGGCGGCGTCCCAGCCGTCAACGTCGTATGACGGGTCGGTCTCCGCGATGCCGAGCCGCTGCGCGCGGGCGACGCCCTCGCCGAACGTGCGGCCGCGCTCCAGCTCTTCGAGGATGACGGTGGTGGTCGAGTTGAGCAGCGCCGTGAAGCCGAGCAGCCGCGCGGCCGGCAGGCACTCGCGGAAGAGCGAGAAGACCGGCAAACAGTCGGCCACCGTCGTCTCGAAGAAGAATTGACGTTTTCGCGCACCCGCCAGTTGCCTCAGCTCGCGGAGGCCGTGGACGACCGCGCCCTTGTTCGCCGTGACGACGTGCGCGCCCGCCTCAAGCCCCGCGCGGACGTGCTCGACCGCGGGCCGGCCCGTCAGCGGTTCGAGCGAGGTGGTTTCGAACAGCACGTCGGGGCGCGCCGCCGCCAG
>DATCVD010000836.1:0-3001 GCA_036567125.1 Pyrinomonadaceae bacterium
CCGGCCCCGCCCGCCGGCCCGCCGCCGTCGTCGCCGCCGCCGCCCTTCTTTTTGGAGTCTCGAATGAGTGTGTCCATAGGATAACGTTCCGCCAGTGAGGGGAGGCCGATAAGTTTGTTGACCGCTTCGAGGCACCGGTGACAGCTCACGATGTGCGCCAGCGGCTCGCAGGCAATCGACGCCGCGCCGTCGCGGTAGAGGCCCTGCATCTGTTCCGCCGACAGGCACTCCCCGCGGCGCGAGTGGAAGATCATCTCGCGCAGGTCTGCCAGCACGTCGTCGGTGGGCCGCGCGGGGGGCCCGTCGCCGCGCGTGACCGCCGGCCGCTCCCCCAGCAGTGTCAGCGCGCCGGGGTCTTCGAGGAAGAGTTTGGCCTCGTTGCGCGCCGTCAGGAGTTGAACGTCGACGGCCTTGCGGGAGACTTTCAGGAGCCGGACTATCTCGCTCGGGTAGTAGCCGTGGAAGAAGCGGAGGATGAGGACGCTCGCCGCCTTCGACTTCTCCTTCCGCACGCAGACGTAATCGCACACGCGGCGCAACTCGTCGCGCGCCTGGAGGCGGGCCTGCTGGTCCGCCGCGCGCAGCCCCAGCTCGGCCGAGTCGAACTCCACGATGGAGAGCCGCCGCAGCCCCGCGCGGGTCGCGCGGCGGAGCTGCGACAGGTGGAGGTTGCGGAGCATCGTGTAGAGGTAACCCTCGACGTTTTCGATCGACTCGAAGTCGGGCTGCCGGAGGGTGAAGAGGAGGAAGAGGTCGTGCAGCAGGTCTTCGGCCGCCGCGCGGTCGCCGCCCGTCAGGTGTAGCGACCACTCCAGCATCCGCCCGTAGCGCTGCGCGAAAAAGTCTTCGGGGCTGATGGCGATTAGACGGGGGTTCAGCATGAAAAGGGTTAAAGGGCCCGGGGTCGGAAAACCGCGTTCTGACACGACCCGCCGCCCGACGTCGAGCTGTCGGGAGGGAGACCGACGGGTAGGGCGCGGCCTCGACCGCCGGGCCGTTGAAAGCGTCTCTGCCTATAAAGACTCCCGCGCGCGCCCAATCCTAAGCGCGCGTGGGGAAATTTTTTTCGAAGTCGGAAGGCTCTCAGCCCGCAGCGACCGGGCTGTTGAATCGGTATGGCGCTAAGGTGAGATACTGACAAAGCCGGCCGATTTCTTCAACCGCCTGCGGCCGCCTACGAAAAGTCGTGCCCCCGCGCCAGTTTCATCGGTCACGTTGGCGTGCCCCCACTCCCTGATCTACTTTTTTAAGTACGTCGACCCCTGAGTCTTTCTGCCGTCCCTGATCGCATGGCTCTTCACCATCAAACTCGATACGGGGGCGAGGGCTTGGATAGGTCGCGCGACGCTCGTCGCGTGACTCATGTTGCCCCTGAAAGTCTGGATGAGCATAACCATCGGGGGCGTCGCGACAATCGACGGCGACTACGCGCAGGAGATGGCGGACACGATTCGTCTTGGAGGAGTTCGAACTGGCTGACGATTGCGACGGCCGCGGTAATTCTCACCTTCCACTTACTGGCAATCCTGAATTTCAACAATCCGCGACGAACGAAGGAAGGCATCCCCTAAAATGTTATTCCGCCTGACTGTCAACATGGTGGCCGAAAGCCAAGAGTGAATTACTCATTGTAATCACAGGTTCACACCCCGCGTCCTATAACAGTAGTTATACCGGTTAAGGGCTTTGCACATTTATTGGGCAAAAGGGGTCAATTTTTGTGCAGCCGGAAATTCTGCACAAAAATTAGGGTCACTCCTTGTCGTCTTTCTCCGGCCGCTTCGCTACCAGTGAACTGACTGTGCTGATTCCGATGACGATGAATAGCAGGGCGAAGATGGCGCACACAGCCATCATCAGGATTCCGGCCGTACCGTGGATGCTCATAACCGCCCCTCCGCGCAGAAGTCAGCCTCTACCCCTAACTCGTAGATGCTCTGTATCACACAGCACAAGTTATGCGCCAGCACCTTGCAAAGTAGTTCGTTCGCCTGTGCAACTTCTGTCTTGCTTCTCAGCTTCTCCCCTACCCGAAAGAGAAAGTGCTGCCCGATGATTGTAAGCTCAGGCGAGTGAAGTACCTCAATAACGTGATCGAGCAAGGCCGCCGAGCTATTAGGAGGAGGTGGAGAGCGATGCAATGCTTCCGCTCCTTCCACACGGCGGAGCGTACGCTCGAAGGCGTCGAAGCAGCACACATGATGAGGAAAGGGCAGGTCAAAAGATTAGACGGCAGAGACTCAGTAGGGCAGGCGAGGTTCGGCGCGAGCCTCTTCAGTGTCGCCGCCTAAAGATGAGGTGGCTCACGACCTCACTCGCCTCGAACCAATCTTTGCAACAGAACTGGCGAGGCGGGTACATCTCACGTTGCCAGTCGCCCCAAGCCGCACACTATGGGGCAGACGTTAAGCCCGCCGTCGGCGCAGTCTGCCTCGATGAGTGTTACACCGAAAACCTCGATCCCGGCGTTAACTTCTCGCGAAATCATTCGTTTTAGTATTGGGCGGCCATGCCCCGGAGCAATTACACCACCCGGCAGGAGAAGACAGTGAAGCCACGATTACTAACTCCCATCACAACGCTTTGTTTGTGCCTCTCGGTCGTGTCCGTAACGACGTCCGCCAACATGGCGGCTTCGACTTCCGACTGGCCTCAGTGGCGAGGCCCGCAACGTGACGGGATGTCGCGGGAGCGCGGCCTCCTCAAGCAGTGGCCGGCGGGGGGGCCGAAACTGCTCTGGCAGGTGAACGACATCGGGGACGGCTTTTCGACACCGGCGGTCGTCGGCTCGCGCATCTACCTGATGAGCAACCGCGGGATGGAGAACGAGTTTGTTCAGGCCCTCTCGACTCAGGACGGTAAGCCAATCTGGACAACGCGTGTCGGCAACGTCGGAAACCCAAATCACGACCCGCCTCACGCGAAGGCCCGATCCACCCCGACCGTCGACGGAAATTTCATCTACGCGCTCGGCTCGGACGGCGACCTCGTCTGCCTCGAA
>DATCVD010000837.1:0-2162 GCA_036567125.1 Pyrinomonadaceae bacterium
CGGCGCCTGCGACGGGGCCGGCGTAGTCGCCGCGCGCCGTGTCGCCCGTTTGCGGGTCGACGACGTGGAAGGCCACGCCGTCGCGCTCCCCCGCGTGCAGGGCGGTCGCGGGGAAGTGGGAGACTAGGGACGCGTAGGCGAGCAGCGTCCCTTCGGGCAGGAGATTGCCGGGAATCTCGACGGCGCTCGTGTACGTGCCGGCGGGCCGAGGCGCGCGCCGCCACTCGGCGGAGGTGTCGTGCGTGCTGAAGAGGTGCGCGCCCTCCTCGTTGTAAACCTCGACGTGCGGCAGCAGCACGCTACCGTCCCGCAAGACTTCGTAGGTCACTTCGACGCGGACGGGCCGGCGGATGTCCGCGACCGCCGCCGTCTCGCCGCGCTCGTCGCAGACGCGCAGCCGGCGCAGCCGCGCCACCTCATTGCCCGGCGCTTCCCGTTCGGCCCAAGTCCGCTCCGCGCCCGTCTGCCAGTTCGCACTCAGGTACTCACCGACGACTTCCTGCGCCGGGCCGTCGGCGACGACCTGCCCTCGTTCGAGGAAGAGGGCGCGGCGGCACAGGCGCGTGACGGCGGCCGTGTCGTGCGAGACGAAGAAGATCGTGCGGCCCTCGCGGCGGATGTCGTTCATCTTGTCGAGGCACTTCTGCTGGAAGGCCGCGTCGCCGACGGCGAGCACCTCGTCCATGATCAGGATTTCGGGTTCGAGGTGCGCGGCCACGGAGAAGGCGAGCCGGACGTACATCCCCGAAGAGTAGAACTTGACCGGCGTGTCGATGAACTGCTCGATCTCGGAGAAGGCGACGATCTCGTCGAACTTGCGGGAAGTCTCCTCCCGCCTCATGCCGAGGATCGCGCCGTTCAAAAAAACGTTCTCGCGCCCCGTCAGGTCTGGGTGGAAGCCCGTGCCGACTTCGAGCAGCGAGCCGACGCGGCCGTAGAGCGCGGCCTCGCCGGACGTGGGCTTCGTCACGCGCGAGAGGATTTTGAGCAGCGTCGACTTGCCCGCGCCGTTGCGGCCGACGAAGCCGACCGTCTCGCCGGGCCGCACGTCGAACGTCACGTCCCTGAGCGCCCAGATGGTCTGGGACGACGCGCGTCGCTGCGCGCCGCCGCGCAGGCGGCGGAGCGGCCCCGCGACCATCTCGCCGAACATCTCGCGGAAGGTCACGTAGCCGGGGTGCAGGCCGCCGATCCGGTAGCTCTTGCTCACCCGCTCGACTTGGACAATCGGCCTCGTCATCAATCCCCGTTGTTCCGGACGGCCCGCGCCGCCCGCCCTCTCAGGTCGCGCCGCCCGCGTCCGTCAGATCACGTCGGCGAAGGTCTCCTCGATGCGGCGGAAGGCGTAGAGCGACGCGAAGAGCAGCGCGAAGGTGATGGCCGCCGCGGCGGCGACGGCGGGCCAGTCGAAGGCGCGGCCCGTGAGCGCGGCGCGGAAGCCGTCGATGATGCCGGCGAGCGGGTTGGCGAAGTAGAGCCAGCGCCAGCGCGCGGGCACGGCCGACGACGAGTAGATCACGGGCGAGGCGACGAGCCAGAGCTGGATCAGGAACGGCAGCGCGTGCTTGAGATCGCGGTAGCGCACGGTCGAGGCCGAGGCCAGCAGCCCCGCGCCGAGCGCGAGCAGGACGGTGAGCGCGACGAACACGGGGAGCAGCAGCAGCGACCACGCGAGCGCCACGCCGTAGTAGACGGCGAGGCCGAGCAGCACGACCGACGCGACCGCGAGATCGACTAGCCCGGCGGCGACCGCCGCCGCCGGGATGAACAGTCGCGGGAAGTAAACCTTCGTGACGAGGTTCGAGTTCTGGACGAGGCTGTTCGTGCCGTAGACGACGGCGTTCGAGAAGAACGTCCAGAGCAGCAGGCCCGAGTAGGCGAACAGCGGGTAGGGGATGCCTTCGGAGCGGAAGCCGCCGAGCCGGTTGAAGAAGACGGTGAAGGCGAGCATCGTCAGGAGCGGCTGCACGATCACCCACGCGACGCCGAGCACGGTCTGCTTGTAGCGCACCTTGAGGTCGCGCCACGTCAGGAAGTAGAGCAGCTCGCGGAAGTCCCACAGCTCGCGCAGGTCGAACGCGGGGCCGGAGCCGGCGGGGCGGACGCGGACGAGCGGGTGCTCCGGCAACACGTAGGACGGGCCGGCCGGCCGCGACGCCGCG
>DATCVD010000838.1:0-4787 GCA_036567125.1 Pyrinomonadaceae bacterium
GCGCCTGAGAGCGTCGGCGCGTCGCGCGCGCTTGAGCACACCCGCGCGGGCTTCGCGTCCCGCTCTCGCCGTCCCTGTTCGCGCGGCCCACGCGGCCGCTTCTCCGACGGGCGGGGAGCAGTTCGCGGAGGACGAATTGAAAGGGTTGTTGTTTGGAGGTGAGGACAGACCTCATCGCCGGCCGACGGCTAAAGTCTTGAGAGCCACGCCTCGTACTTCTTCCTGAGTTCGACGAGCCACGCGACGTAGGGCCGACTTCCGGGCGAGCGTTCGTGCGCCTGCCTGTACTCTTGCACGTCCTTGAGCAACTCCCGCCTCACCTGATCGAGACCGCCTTCGACGGAAGCCCTCATCCCCTCGTACTCGCGTTGCGTGAGGCCGGGTATCGCCGCGGGCAGGTCTTCCACGGCGGCCGGGGCCTGCCGGTCGAGCGCCCGAACCCGGCCCTCGAAGTCGTCGAGCGCGGGGCGGCCGTCGGCCCCCTGCGCGGCGCTCCCGAGCAGCGCGAGCGCGCGGGCGAGCTGCAACCTCTGGCCCCGCAGGCTGAGGATGTAGGTGATGGCCGATTTGCGCTCGCCCTCGTAAGACTCGTCGGCGAAGACCGCGCTGATGACCTCGACGCTATCCGGGGCCGACGGCGTGTAGCCTTCGGGAGACCGCTGGCCGCGGCCGCCGCCGGTGACACTCAACTCGTACACGCCACCCGCCTTGAGCAGCGAGCCGTTCTGCTCGGCGCGCGGCCACTGGACGGTCGTGCGCCTGCCGCCTCTGAACGCATGGACTTCGAGCTGCGTGATGTCCTTGTCGGAGATGTTGCGCAGCGTGATCTTGTAGGACGGGAAGTTGGCCTGCGGCTTCTCCTCGACCCCGACCACGACGACCGACTGCGCGGCGCTCGTCGCCACCGGCAGGTTCGTCGGCGCGCGCTTGACCCTGACGACCGCGACTTCCATCGGCACGTAGCCATACGTCCGCATCGCCTCGAACGCGGCCTTCTCGCCCTCGCGCAGCAGGTGATCGGCGAGCAGCACCTCCTCCTCGTGGAACCTGCCCCACACGGCGAAGAACTTGATCCTGACGCCGTCGCCCTCCGGCCAGTTCATCAGTTTGAAAGTCCGCGGCTGCGGCTGCGAGTTGGCGGGCGGACGCCAGTCGGGGAGCGGCCGGTAGCGCCCGCCGAGAAAACGGCCCGGCACGGAGACGTGGCCCACCACCCCGTCTTTGGCGTCGGTCTCCAAGGCCAACCCGGTCGGGGGCGCTTCTCGCTCCTGCGCCGCTTGCGAGACGCAGGCGACAGCGCACAGCACGAGGACGGCGAAGATCGACGCGGCGCGGAAGGGCAGGCTGGGCGGTCTCATGGGTTGTTGGCCTCGCGGGTTCTTACCATCGACAAGGGGGGGAAGCGTCGGCGCGCTCAAGTTCTACGCCAAAACCCGCCCGCCCGTCAACGAACTTCCCCGCCCGTTTCGGAAGCCGCGCTGCCGAGCGGGCTGATCGGCCGTGCGAGAGGGCGGCGCGAAATACGCGGGCGCGGCGGAGACTATCCGCGGCCCGGAGGGGGGCCGGGAGGCCGCGCCCGCGCCTCGGGCGGGCGGCTTGACATAGCCGAGAGTCGTTTGTTAAGTTTTCCGCTCGCTTTTCAGGTGTGAGGC
The DNA here is from genome assembly GCA_036567125.1 of Pyrinomonadaceae bacterium. Lineage (GTDB taxonomy): Bacteria > Acidobacteriota > Blastocatellia > Pyrinomonadales > Pyrinomonadaceae > JAIVGV01. The sequence continues at coordinate 1,653 of DATCVD010000838.1, forward strand.
GACAGTAGTTGTTGTTTGCAGTTTCAGGCACGTAGCTCAGTTGGTAGAGCACTACCTTGACACGGTAGGGGTCTGCGGTTCGAGTCCGCACGTGCCTACCACTTTCACCCTTTCGGCAGGCAGCTCCGGAAGACCTTTGCCACAGATGTTGACGCGAACGCGAACGCGGTTTTGCAACTAACATCACGCGAGACCCGCCGCAACGGCGGGGCGGCGCGGCGAGGGCGCTCCTGTCGGATCAGATCGTTTAAAGTCTCAACCCCCTTCAGGGCCGAGGCTTCTAAGGTTCGGAACCAGTTTCGGCGCTTCCTCCCGCGGAGGTTTCGCCCGGCGGCGCGCGTTGGGTCTCGTCTTCTCAACCCCGCGCGCAAAGTCCGGTCGGCGTTCGCGTCGTCTGACTTTTAAGACGCGCGAGCAATTTGCGGGAGGCGACAGGCATGAGCGAAGTAAACGTCCAACTCAAAGGCGGCGCGGGGGCCACCGTCGAGTCTTCGGCCACCGTGGCCGAGGCTTTGAAGCGGCTCGACCGCGACGCGGCCAAGCAGGCTTTGGCCGCGCGGGTCAACGGCAGCGAGGTCGATCTCGCCTTCAAGCTCGAAAGGCTCGGAGCGAACGGCGACGCGGTCGAGATCGAGCCCGTCCTGCCCGACACCCGCGACGGCCTCGAAGTCTTGCGCCACTCGGCCGCGCACCTGCTGGCCGCGGCCGTCCTCGATCTCTTTCCGGGGACGAAGCTCGGCGTCGGCCCCGCGCTCTTAGACGACCCGCGCTACGGCTTCTTCTACGACCTGATCGCGCCCCGGCAGTTGACCGAGGAAGACCTCCCCGTCGTCGAGAAGCGGATGCGCGAGATCGCCAAGCGCAACATGCCCTATCGGCGCGAGGAGATCGCGAAGGCCGACGCGCTCAAACTGTTCGCCGAGCGCGACGAGCCGCTGAAGTGCCAGCTCATCGCCGACAAGGGCGGCGAGACCGTCAGCGTCTATTACATCGACGGCTCGCCGTTCATCGACTTCTGTCTCGGCCCGCACGTCCCGAACACCAACAAGTTGAAGGCGTTCAAGCTGCTCTCGCTCTCCGGCGCGTACTGGATGGGCGACGCCGCGAATCAGCAGATGCAGCGCATCTACGGCACCGCCTTCTTCACGCAGGAGGAGCTGGACGCGTGGCAGCGCCAGCGCGAAGAGGCCGAGCGGCGCGACCACCGCAAGCTCGGGCGCGAACTCGACCTCTTCTCGATCCAAGACGCCTACGGGCCGGGCCTCATCTTCTGGCACCCGAAGGGCGCGATGATCCGCAAGGCGATGGAGGACTACCTCCACGAGGAACTCGCGGCCCGCGGCTACTCGCCCGTCTATACGCCGCACATCGCCAAGCGCGAGTTGTGGCACGTCTCCGGCCACGAGCAGAACTACGCCGACTCGATGTTCTCGCCCTTCGCGCTCGAAGAGGCCGAGTTCCGGCTCAAGCCGATGAACTGCCCTTTCCACATCGGCATCTTCAAGTCGCAGCAGCGCAGCTACCGCGACCTGCCGCAGCGTTACGCCGAGATGGGCACGGTTTATCGCGGCGAGCTTTCCGGCACGCTGCACGGGCTGATGCGCGTCCGCGGCTTCACCGTCGACGACGCGCACCTGTTCCTCACGCCCGGACAGGCGCGCGCCGAGGTCGACGGCTGCGTGGACTTCGCCGACTCCGTCCTTCGCACCTTCGGCTTCGAGAAGATCAAGTACGAGCTGTCGGTCAAGGGCGCGGCCGACAACAAGAGCTTCCTCGGCTCGGACGATCAGTGGGCGGTCGCCGAGAGTGTGCTCGCCGCGGCGCTGGACGCGCGCGGCATCACCTACGAGCGCATCGAGGGCGAGGCCGCGTTCTACGGCCCGAAGATCGACATCAAGATCGAGGACGCCATCGGCCGCCTCTGGCAGCTGGGCACCGTGCAGTACGACTTCAACCTGCCGGAGCGCTTCGAGCTGGAGTACATCGGCGAGGACAACCGCCCGCACCGGCCCGTGATGATCCACCGCGCGCTCTTCGGCTCGGTCGAGAGGTTCTTCGGCGTGCTGGTCGAGCACTACGCGGGCGCGTTCCCCGTGTGGCTCGCGCCCGTGCAGGCGGCGGTGCTGCCGATCACGGATCGCGTCAACGGGTACGCCGAGCGGGTGGGGCGCGAGCTGCGCGCGGCGGGCCTGCGCGTCGAGGTGAACCTGCGCGGCGAGAAGATCGGCGCGAAGATACGCGACGCGCAGTTGCAGAAAATCCCCTTCATGCTCGTCTGCGGCGACCGCGAGGCCGAGGCCGATCAGGTCGCCGTGCGCGAGCGTTCGAAGGGCGACATCGGCGTGATGTCGCTCGAAGATTTCAAGCGGAAGGCGCTCAGTCTCTCGCAGACGCGGGCGTTGACTAATAGTTAAGTCCGGAAGTTAGGGGCTAGGAGTTAGGGGCCAGAAGAAAATCATCCTAACTCCTAAATCCTAGCGCCTAACTTCCGGACTCTGACTTCGGAGGTGTAGCTATTCCCGGTTTCCGCGGGCGAGGCCATCGCCCAGACAATCGCCGCCAGCCGTCCGCGCGCATCAACGACCGCATCCGCGTCCCCGAAGTGCGCGTCATCGCAGACGACGGCGAACAGCTCGGCATCATGAACACGCGCGAGGCCGTGCGGCTGGCGCGCGAGAAGGGCCTCGATCTGGTCGAGGTCGCCGCGACGGCCGATCCGCCCGTGTGCCGCATCATCGACTTCGGCAAGTTCCAGTACGAGGCGAAGAAGAAGGCGAACGAGGCGAAGAAGAAGCAGGTCGTCATCGTGGTCAAGGAGGTCAAGTTCCGCCCCGGCACGGACGATCACGACTACCGCTTCAAGATGAAGCACGCCCACGAGTGGCTCTCGGAGGGCGACAAGGTCAAGGCCACGATCTTCTTCCGCGGCCGCGAGATCACGCACCGCGAGCTGGGCGCGCAGCTGCTCGAACGTCTGGAGAAAGATTTGATCGACGTGGGCGAGGTCGAGTCGCGGCCCCGGATGGAGGGCAACCAGATGTTCTTCATCTTCTCGCCCAAGAAGCACAAGACCGGCGGCAGCGGCCCGAAGCCCGCCGCGGCGCAGCAGCAGGCGAGCGCGCCTCGCCCAGCGCA
>DATCVD010000839.1:0-3013 GCA_036567125.1 Pyrinomonadaceae bacterium
CTCCAGCGCGGCCGTCCGCGGCGTCGCGCGCGAGCCGCGCGGCGGCGCGGTTGATCTCGCGCAACTGCTTCTCCAGCCCGTACTGCTGGAGCTTGTGGCGCGTCGCGCCGAACGTGTTCGTCTCGATCACCTCCGCGCCCGCGCGCACGTACTCCTCGTGGACGGCGCGGACGAGATCGGGCGCGGTCAAACTCAGCTCGTCGTACGAGCGGTTGATGTAGACGCCCTTCGTGTAGAGCATCGAGCCCATCGCCCCGTCGAAAACGGTGACGTGGTCGGTGGAGAGCAGGTCGCGGAAGTTGTCCATGCGTCGGTGGTCGGGAGCTAGGATTTAGGGGTTAGGATTTAGGAAGGCTCTGCCCTGCTTTCATCTAAATCCTAAATCCTAACTCCTAGCTCCTAAAAAAAATATCCCGCGCTAAACAACGCGGGACTTCAGAGCGGTCGAGACTTGAAGTTTGACGGCTTGAGAAGCGCCGAGCTGTTTAGCTGTTTATTTTACGTGGCCGCAAGTCGCCTTAACTCACCACGTTTTTCCAACCGGCTTATACGCCCCGGCGGGCTGACGTGTCAAGCGCATCGGGCAGCGCGCCGCGCGAGTGCCTTGACACCCGCGTCCGATCTTTGGCTGAATGATGACAACGCCGGAGGCAGTCTCAAACGTCCAACTCAGTCAACGTCAGCCGCGCCGCGCGGTTCCGCCGTCGGGTCGTTGCTACTCAAACGCCGGTCGCCCGCATAAGAATCGGAGGAGTCATCTTTCAAGTGAGACACAGACGCACGTTCTTCGCCCTCGCCTTCGTCCTGCTCGTTCTCCCGCCGGCCGCCCGCGCGCAAGACCGGCTGCTGACGATGGACGACATCTTCGACCCGCAGAAGCGCGTCGACTTCGCCGGCTCGCCGCCCAGCCCGCGCTGGCTCAAGGACGGCACGCACTACCTCGTCGCCGGCCCGTCGGGTCGGCCCGGCGCGCGCCTGCAACGCGTCAACGCGCTGACGGGCGAGTCCGCGCCCTTCTACGACGCCGCGCGGATGGAGGCCGCGCTCGCGGCGATTCCGGGGGTCAGCGCGGCCAGCGCCCGCACCCTCTCGCACCAGACCAGCTACCAGATGAACCCGGCGCAGACGGCCTTCCTCCTGAACCACGCGGACGATCTCTTCTACTACGAGCTTGAGACAAACCGCGCCACGCGGCTGACGAACAACCGCGCCGAGGAGGTCGGGGAGAGCTTCAGCCCCGACGGCAAACTCGTCGCCTTCGTCCGCGACAACAACATGCACGTCCTCGATCTCTCGACGGGGCAGGAGCGCCAGCTGACGAAGGACGGCGCGCCGAAAATCCTGAACGGCCGGCTCGACTGGGTCTATCAGGAGGAACTGTACGGGCGCGGCAACTTCGAGGCTTACTGGTGGAGCCCCGACTCGCAGTCGCTCGCCTACCTGCGCTTCGACGAATCGCCCGTTCACGAGTTCACGGTCGTCGATCACATTCCTGTCCGGCAGACAATCGAGACGACGCCCTACCCGAAGGCCGGCGACCCGAACCCCGTAGTTAAGCTCGGCGTCGTCGGCGTCGCGGGCGGCGAGACGCGCTGGATCGACACCGAGTCGAAGTACAAGCCCGACGACTTGCTCATCGTCCGGGTGGGGTGGACGCCCGACGGCCGCCGCGTCATGTACGAGGCGCAGAACCGCGAGCAGACGTGGCTCGACCTGAATCTGGCGGACGCGCGCGACGGCCGGACGACGACGCTCTTTAAAGAGACCTCGAAGGCGTGGGTCGAGGTGATCGAGCCGCCGACGTGGCTCAAGGACGGCTCTTTCGTCTGGCAGAGCGAGCGCGACGGCTGGCGTCATCTGTATCACTACGCGGCGGACGGGAAGCTCCTCCGCCAGATCACGAAGGGCGACTGGGAGGTGCGCTCGCTCGAAGGCGTGGACGAGCGCACGGGCCGCGTCTTCTTCACCGCGACCGAGCGCAGCCACGTCGCGCCCGCCGTCTACAGCGTCCGTCTGGACGGCACGAACCTGCGCCGCCTGACCGAGCCGGCGGGCACGCACTCGGCCGCCTTCAACCCGACCTTCACGCACTTCGTCAACCGCTGGTCGGACGTGAGCACGCCCGCGCAGGTGCGCCTGTTCGACGCGGACGGCAAACTCGTCCGCGTGATCGACGAGAACCGCCGCGAGGTGCTGCGACAGTTCAAGCTCGGCAAGGCCGAGTTCGTGCAGGTCAAGACGCGCGACGGCTTCCTGATGGAGGCGATGATGATCCGCCCGCCGGACTTCGACCCGGCGAAAAAATACCCGGTGCTGACCTTCACCTACGGCGGCCCGCACGCGCCGCAGGTCAGGAACGCGTGGGGCGGCCAGACCTACCTCTGGCATCAGCTGATGGCGCAGAAGGGCTACATCGTCTGGATGTGCGACAACCGCACGGCGAGCGGGAAGGGCGCGCAGTCTTCGTGGCAGGTCTATAAAAACTTCGGCGAGCTTGAGCTGCGCGACATCGAGGACAGCCTCGCGTGGCTCAAGTCGCAGCCCTACGTGGACGGCTCGCGCGTCGGCATCTGGGGCTGGTCGTACGGCGGCTTCATGACCTCCTACGCGATGACGCACAGCAAGACGTTCAAGGCCGGCATCGCGGGCGGCAGCGTGACCGACTGGCGCGACTACGACACGATCTACACCGAGCGTTACATGGGGACGCCGCAGAACAACCCCGAAGGCTACCGCCGCAGCTCGCCCGTCCACGCCGCGAAGGACTTGCACGGGAAGATACTGCTCCTGCACGGTCTGATGGACGACAACGTCCACGTGCAGAACACGATCCAGTTCGCCTACGAGTTGCAGAAGGCCGGCAAGCAGTTCGACATGATGCTCTACCCGAAGTCGCGCCACGGCGTCACCGACCCGCTTCTGCTGAAGCACATGCGCCAACTGATGACCGACTTCATCGTCGCAAACCTCTGACGAAAGAGGCGCGGCGGCGTTCGTCACCGACGAACGCCGC
>DATCVD010000840.1:0-7396 GCA_036567125.1 Pyrinomonadaceae bacterium
GGCGATCAGTTGCAACTGATCGCCCGCGGAGTTTTTTTACGGCCGCCGCGGCGTCGCGCTTAGCGCGCCCCGACCTTCTCGCGTTCGCCGGCCCTGACGCCTTCGTGCTCGCCGGTGATCGCGTCCAACTCTTCTTTGACCTCCTCCAACTCGTCCGTGATCTCCTCGACCTTCCCGCCGACCTGCCGCACGTCGCCGCGGACGGCCTCCATCTCGCCCGTGATCTCCTCGACCTTCTCTTTGAGCTTATGCCCCGCCTTCTCGCTGACCTCCTCGATCACGCGCAGCACGTCGCCCGGCTCCGGCGAGACCTTCAGGGCGTCAATTTCGGGGTCGCGTTCGAAGGTGAAGCGGCGCATCTGATCGAGCTGGCGCGTCAGGTGATCCAGCATCTCCAGAGTCTTCGCCGCCTTCTGCTCGGCGAGCATATTGACTTGCAGCTCAAGCTCGGCGCGCTTCTCGCTCGCGCGCGCCATCCGGTTCTGCGAGATGAGCACGAAGGTGGCGAGGAAGATCGCTTCGAGCGAGACGATCATGGTCAGCAGGCCGAAGGGGAACTCGTCGAAGGCGCTGAGGCCGAACTTGGCGAACAGCCCCGTGTTGAGCACGATCCAGATTCCGAACCAGACGACGTGCAGATAGACGAAGGCCATCGAGCCGGAGAAGCCCGTGACGGCGTCGGCCAGCCGGTCGGTGCGCGTGCGCCGCTCCGCGTCGCGCCGCTGCATCTCGGCGAGCGCGTCGATGTTCTTGCGTATGATCTCGTCCTGCGAGAGAGGGTGATCGGCCACTCGTCAAAGCCTCCTGCGGGATTCCCGCTTGTCCCTGCTTGCCCGGGCCGAGGAGAGTCTATGCCTGAAGTTTAACAAAACGCGTGCCAGATGGGCGAAAGCGCCGCGCCGCCCGCGCGCCCGGCCCGCCGCGCGCATCATTTTAGTCCGCGCGGCGGTCTGTACGTAACCGTTCGGTTCAGGCCGCGAGGGCAGGGGCGGCCGGATTATTCGGGCCACGCACTTGAAGGCCCGGCGACGCGGCTGTTATAACTATTGTAGGCTCGGCTGACGGCGGCCGAGTTCCACCTCCCCACGTCAACAGCACCGTTAACGTCAATAACCACGCCCGCTCCCGCTCGACAAGGAAGGTGTTAATAAAAAAATGCGACGCGCCCTAATCTCGCTCTGCGTCTCGGCCCTGCTCATCGCGGCCTCCGCGCCGGCCGCGCGCCCTTACACTTACCAGTTCACCGCCTCATCGCAGTTGATCCGCTGGAACACTTCGACCATCAACATCCAGCTCTCGACCTCGCTCCGCAACCCGCCCGCAAACATCAGAGCCGGGAGCGACGTGGAGGGCGCGGCGCGGCGCGCGCTGCAACGCTGGTCGGAGGCGGCCAACATCAACTTCAACATCACGGTCGGGGGCACGGAACTCGCCATCGACGACAACGTCAACGTGATCTCGGTCTCGGCCGCGAACGCCGCGTTCGTCGGCGGCGGCGAGCGCACGGGGCGCGCGCGCGTCGAGTTCGATCCCAACACCGGCTTCATCTCCGAGGCCGACATGGCCGTCAACCCGAACCAGCCCTTCTCGACCGACGGCACGCACGACACCTTCGACTTGGAAGCGACCTTCGTCCACGAGATCGGCCACATGCTCGGCCTCGACCACTCGGGGGTCGTCGGCGCGACGATGCAGCCGCGGCAGGTGCGCAACTTCCTCGACCTCAAGCAGCCCACCCCGCGCACGCTCTCGGACGACGACATCGCCGGCATCCGCTCGCTCTACAACCGCGCGCCGCGCCAGCCCTCCGGCTCAATCGCCGGCGGGATCAACTACACCGCGGGCGCGCACGTCTTCGCCGAGAACGTCGATACGGGCCGCGTCCACGGCAGCTCCATCACGCAGTCTAACGGCACGTACCGCATCGATCACCTGCCGGCTGGCAACTACCGCGTCGTCGTCGAGTACCTGAACGAGCCGGTCTTCGTCAACGAGATCACGTCGTCGGGCGGCCCGTACGCCGGCATCGGCAGCGGCGCGCCGTTCCAACTGGAGACGGCGCAGACCAGCGTCGCGGCCGGCGCGACTTCCACCGTCAACTTCACCATCGGCGGCGCGCCCTTCGTCAACCTGCGGCGGCACGGGCTGGTGCTCGGCGGCACGGCCATCGTCCACGGCGGGCCGATGCCGGTGACGCCCGGCGCGAGCTACCGCTACTACGTCGCGGGCGAGGGCGTCGATCAGATTCCGGCCGCGAACTTCTCGTTCACGACCCCCTTCATCACGCTCGACCCGGCGTCCCGCACGATCGAGAACCCCGCCAACTTCGGCCTCCAGTTCCCGCTAGTCAGCTTCAACATCCGCGTCGCTGACACGGCGAAGGTGGGCGACTATAGCTTGCGCGCGCAGGCCACGTCGGGCGAGGTGGCGTACCTCACGGGCGCGGTCGTCGTCGATCCCTACACGGATCGCGCCGAGCTGAACCCGATCGACGCGCACGACTTCTTCGTCCGCCAGCAGTACCGCGACTTCCTCTTCCGCGAGCCGGATGCGGGCGGCTTCAACGCGTGGCTCAACGTCCTGACCACCTGCCCGAACGCCTTCAACACGGATCGCAGCAGCCAGTCGGCCCAGTGCGACCGCAACCTCGTCTCGTCCTCGTTCTTCCGGTCGCGTGAGTTCGAGCAGAGAGGCCGCTACATCTTCCACTTCTACCGCGTCGGCCTCAACCGCTCGCCGACCTACGCCGAGTTCATCGCCGACATGCAGTTCCTCACCCGGCCGACCGAGGCCGAGGTGATCCAGCAGATCAACGCCTACCCGGCGCGGTTCACCGGGCGGGCCGACTTTCAGGCGACCCTCGCGCTGCCGAACGACCAGTACGTCAACACGCTGATGGATCGTTACGGGCTTCAGTCGATCACCACGCCCGATCCGGCCAACCCGAACGGCACGGCGAAGGTGACGCTGACGCGCGCCGATCTCGTCGGCCGCCTCAACGCCGGCACGCTCACGAAGGCGCAGGTGCTGCGGGCCGTCGCCGATTCGGATCAGGTGTCGGCCGCCGAGTTCAACCGCAGCTTCGTCACGATGCAGTACTTCGGGTATCTCCGGCGCGATCCCGATCCCAGCTTCACCGGCTGGCTCAACCTCCTGAACGCGAACCCGACCGACTTCTACACGATGGTCAACGGCTTCGTGAATTCGCAGGAGTACCGCACGCGCTTCGGCCAGCCGTAACGAGCTGGGGCCGCGGGCGGGCGGGCCGCGCCCCCTAATCCGTCGGTCGTAAATCTCGGCCGCGCCGCGCAAAGGCGAAACGGGCCGGGTCACTTCTAGTGACCCGGCCCGTTTTCGTTGCCCTCCCGCTTACGTCGCCACGGCAGGCGGGCAAGTCGGCCCTTCCCTTTGAGCCGCCTGTTTCAGTCGCTCATCACGATGCCGTCCGACATCACGATGCCGTCCGACATCACGATGCCCTCGACGAAGATGATGCCGTCCGACATCACGATCCCGTCACTCATCACGATCCCGTCGGACATCACGATCCCGTCACTCATGACGATCCCGTCCGACATCACGATCCCGTCCGACATCACGATGCCATCGCTCATGACGATCCCGTCGCTCATGACGATGCCGTCACTCATGACGATGCCGTCGCTCATCACGATGCCGTCGGACAATAACCGGCCGTCGCTCATGACGATCCCGTCGGACATCACAATACCGTCCGACATCACGATGCCGTCCGACATGACGATCCCGTCCGACATGACGATCCCGTCGCTCATCACGATGCCGCCCGCGAGGACGAGCCGGCCGCCTGACACGACCGCGTCAACCGTCGCCGCGCCGTCGCTGCGAACGCGGTCGCTCATGACGATCCCGTCGCTCATCACGATGCCGTCGCTCATGACGATGCCGTCGCTCATGACGATGCCGTCCGACATCACGATGCCGTTCCCGGAGATGAAGCCGTCGCTCATGACGATGCCGTCACTCATGACGATGCCGTCGCTCATCACGATGCCGTTGACGAGCAGCGGGCGCTCGGTGAAGAAGACGCCGTTCGCGTAGAGCACGCGGTCGCTCATCACGATGCCTTCGCCGCCGATCACGCCGCCGCCCACGGCCGCGAGCGTCGTGTTGCCGGAGAAGATCGGGTCGCCCGCCTTGAGGCGGTCGGCGTTCGGGCTGATGGCGCGGGCCATCGAGGCGGCGCCGATGGCGTTGACCAGCCCCGCGCCCTGCGACATCACGCCCTGCGTGGGCGTGCCGAACTGCTGGCCCGGGAGCCGCTGCGCCGTGCGCGCGAGCGCGGCCTTGACCATCGCGGGGCGGAGCGAGCCGTTGGCCTGAAGCATCTGCGCCACGACGCCCGCGACGACCGGCGCGGCGAACGAGGTGCCGGAGAACTTGAAGTAGGCCGCGTTCTCCTGCACGCGGTCGGCGTGCTCGGTGCGGAGCGTCGCGGCCGGGTCGGTGGAGACGGCGGCGATCAGGTGGCGGCCCGGCGCGACCACGTCGGGCTTCGCCAGACGGTCGAGCACGGTCGGCCCGCGCGAAGACCACTCGGCGACGGTGTCGTCCGAACGCCGCACGGTCTGGTGCGAGTCGGTCGCGCCGACCGTGATGACGTAGGGCGAGTTACCGGGGCTGCTGATCGAGCCGTAGACGGTGCGGCCGTCGGTCGAGCGGCCGGTGTTGCCGGCCGAGGCGACGACGACGATGCCGGCGCTCGTGGCGCGGGCGACGGCGCGGCAGAGCGGGTCGCTGCGGAACGACTCGCGCACCGGCGTGCCGAGGCTCATGTTGAGGACGCGAATCTGGAAGCGGTCGCGGTTCGTGACGGCCCAGTTGACGGCGCGCATCACGTCGGCCGTCGTGCCCGAGCCGGTCTCGTCGAGGGCGCGCAGGCTGACGATGTTGGCTTCGGGGGCGATGCCGGCGTTCAGACCGCCGGAGGCCGCGCCGTTGCCCGCCGCGACGCTCGCCACGCCCGTGCCGTGTCCGTTCGGGTCGCCGGCGCGGGCGCTGCTCGTGAAGTCAACCGAGGCGAGGACGCGCGAGCGGTTGCCGTTGCCGCCGAAGTCGGGGTGGCTGGCGTCGATGCCGCTGTCGATGACGGCGATGGTGACGCCCTTGCCGGTCAGCCTTGTGCCGTGGCCGGCCGCGGAGAGTTGCGCTGAGCCGACCGCCTCGCGCGCGAGGCCCATCGTGGCGCGGACGGTGCGGTTCGGCGAGACGTATTCGATGTCGCCGCGCGCGGCCAGCTGGGCGAGGCCGGAGCGCGGCACGTCGGCCACGACGGCGTCGAGCGCCTCGAAGCCGGAGACCTTGACGCCGCCCGCGTCGGCGATGGCCGTGTCGGTCGATTGCGACGGGCGGCCCTTAGTCTGGATGATGACGCGGGCCGTCGAGTGGTCGGCCGAGTTGCCGGTGAATTCGGGTGAAAGTTTCGACGCCCGCGACTGGGAGCGGCCGCGGCCGTTGCCACGGCCCTGCGCGCTGGCAGTCCGGGCGGCTAGGGGGGCGAGAGAGACCAGCACGAGGCTGGCGACTTGGATAGTGGCTGTGACGCGACGCAACATTTCTTTTTCCCTTCGGTTCGCCTCGGCGCGTCGGGGAAGTCGTTTGGGGAGACTTTCGCGCTCGCTTTCGGCGATTTCAAACCTTCTGGTGGGTTCTAACTTAGGGGATCGTTGACAGGCTTTTTATGCTCTTGCGGGTGAGGTCGCCGGCATTTTCGGCCAGAGAGTAAAGGCCGCGTTCCTCTCTACCTACTTAGCCTGTCAACGATCCGCCCTAACCTTATTACAATGCCCGTGCCACACCGTCACATACTCGTGACATTTTCCTAAATGAAGCGATGGTTAGGCTTAACCTGCCTATTCAGCCACTACACATGGCACACTTCAAGCCCCTAAAGTGGATACCAGCTAACCACTTTTTCGGGCATCTCACGCTTTTTAGTGGATTTAGCATGTAATTGCTGGACTTTTAGCAAATATTGATAAATTGTTTAGCAAGTATCCAGTGACTACCGAGTATCCAATAACAAAGTTTTGCAAATGAAGTCATTGCTGCACATAAAGCCCATCATCGGAGTTATCTCTAACTCGCAGATGGGCCGAATCAAGCGGCGTGTGTGAGGGCACAGAGCCTCGCGCAGGACTTCGTTAGCCCTGCGATGACGGTCGCGTTTGTTTGTCTGTTAGGCGCTGGCGGATTTGAGGGAGTGGCGTTCGAGTTTGAGGTAGAGGCCGCGGCGGGTGAGGCCGAGTTCGCGGGCGGCGCGGGAGATGTTGCCGCCGTGCTTGCGCAGCGCCTCGGCGATCATGCGGCGTTCGAGTTCGGCCATCGCGTCGGCGAGGTTGAGGCTCTGCGCGGAGATGTCGAAGGTGGCCGAGCCGCCGCCGCGCTGCGCCGACGTGTTGGGCGTGCCGGGCGCGGTGAGCGAGGAGGTGACGCGGCGCAGTTCCGGCGAGAGGTGGTCGGCCGTGATGGTCGTGCCGTCCTCGGCGCGCGCGACGACGCGCTGGATTTCGTTGCAGAGTTGGCGGACGTTGCCGGGCCAGTCGTAGACCATCAGCAGATCGACGGTCTGCGGCGTGACTTGCACCTCGCGGCGGCCGAACTTCGCCGCGTAGTGGTTGACGTAGTAGTTGACGATGGCCGGTATCTCGCTGCGCCGGTCGCGCAAGGGCGGCACGCGGAGGCGGATGACGTTCAGGCGGTAGTACAAGTCCTCGCGGAAGCGCCCGTCGGCCACCATCGCTTCGAGGTCGGAGTTCGTCGCCGCGATGATCCGCACGTCCACCTTCGCCGGCCGCTGCTCGCCTAAGGGCTGAATCTCGCCCTCCTGCAGGAAGCGCAGCAGCTTCGGCTGCACGTCGAGCGGCAGGTCGCCGACCTCGTCGAGGAAGAGCGTGCCGTCGGCAGCGGTGCGGATGACGCCGGCCGAATCCGCGACCGCGCCGGTGAAGGAGCCGCGGCGGTAGCCGAAGAGGTAGGCGTCCGAGAGCTCCTTCGGCACGGCCGTGCAGTTGAAGGGGACGAAGACCTTCGAGCGGCGGGACGAGAGCGCGTGGATGGCGCGCGCGACGAGTTCCTTGCCCGTGCCCGACTCGCCCGTGACGAGCACCGTCACGTCCGACGAGCGAATCTTGTGCACCTCCTCGACGAGGCGCGTCATGGCCGGGCTGGAGTGGATGAAGCCGGGCAGCAGGCTCGACCCCGTCAGGTCGCTCGACGACTCGGCCGAGCGGCCGGAGTTGACGCGCTCGCGCAGCCCGCAGACGTTCATGCCGAGTTCGACGACGCGCAGCAGCGAGTCGAGCGGCACGCCGCCCGGCAGCGCGGCCGCCCCGCGCGGCTCGACGTAGACCACGGC
>DATCVD010000841.1:0-9823 GCA_036567125.1 Pyrinomonadaceae bacterium
CGCGACCGCGCCCGCCACGACCGAACCCGGCTCGCTCTCCGGCGACGGGCCGCTGCCCGACACGTTCCCGCCGATGCTCTGCACCTCGCGCCCCTCCGCCTGCGGCGGGTTCAGCGCGTCCACCGTCCTGTTGCCGTTGCCGTTTCCTTCTGTGCCCATCTCTTTCGGACTCCTATGATTTCGGACGAACGATTGATCTTTACAGGTACTCCTCGACCTTGCGCATGATCTCACGAATCTGGAAGGGGCGGCCCTTGACCTTCGAGTAGGAGACGGCGTCCACGAGGTAGCGGGCGCGGATCATCGTGCAGAGCTGGCCGAGGTTCATTTCGGGGATGATGACGCGCTCAAAATTCCGCAAGACCTCGCCCAGATTCGCGGGGAAGGGGTTGAGGTGGCGCAGGTGCGCGCTCGAAACCGCGTGGCCGTCGCGGCGGAGTTGCTCGACCGCCGAGGTGATCGAGCCGTAGGTCGAACCCCACCCCAAGACGAGCACCTTGCCCGCAGGGTCGCCGAAGACTTCCACGTCGGGCACGTCCTGCACGGCCCCGTCGACTTTGGCCTGACGCAGGCGCACCATGAAGTCGTGGTTTTCGGGTTCGTAGTTGACGTTGCCCGTCTCGTGCTGCTTCTCGATGCCGCCGATGCGGTGTTCGAGGCCGGGCGTGCCGGGCAGGGCGTAGGGCCGCGCGAGCGTCTGCGGGTCGCGCGCGTAGGGGAGGAAGCCTTCGGGTTCGGTGGTGAACCGCACGTCGATCTTCGGCAGGTCTTCGAGCGCGGGCACGGCCCACGGCTCCGCGCCGTTGGCGAGGTAGCCGTCCGAAAGGTAGAAGACCGGCGACATGTACTTGAAGGCGAGTCGCGTCGCCTCGATAGCCATGTGGAAGCAGTCGGCCGGCGTGGCGGGCGCGACGACGATGGCCGGGCACTCGCCGTTGCGCCCCCAGACGGCTTGGAAGAGGTCGGCCTGCTCGGTCTTCGTCGGCAGGCCCGTCGAGGGGCCGCCGCGCTGCACGTTGACGATGACGAGCGGCAACTCCGTCATCACGGCGAGGCCGATGGCCTCCTGCTTCAGCGCGACGCCGGGGCCGCTCGTCCCGGTCAGGCCGATGTTGCCGGCGAAGGCCGCGCCGATTGCCGCGCAGACGGCCGCGATCTCGTCCTCGGCCTGAAAGGTCTTGACGCCGAAATTCTTGTGGCGCGACAGCTCGTGCAGGATGTCGGAAGCGGGCGTGATCGGGTACGAGCCGTAGAAGAGGGGGCGGCCGGCGAGCTGCGAGGCGGCGATGAAGCCGATGGCCGTCGCCTCGTTGCCCGTGATCTTGCGGTACTTGCCGGGCGCGATCTGCGCCTTCTTGACCGTGTAGTGCGTGGTGAAGACTTCGGTCGTGTCGGCGAAGTTGTAGCCGGTGCGGAGCGCGACCTCGTTGGCCTTCCGCACCTCCGGGTTCTTCTTGAACTTCGCCTCGATCCAGTCGAGCGTCTGCTGCATCGGCCGGTCGTAGAGCCAGTAGAGCACGCCGAGCGCGAAGAAGTTCTTCGAGCGATCCATCTCCTTGCGCGACATCTGCACGCCGGCCTCTTGCAGCGCGCGCATGTTGAGCGTCGTGATCGGCAGGCGGTGGACGCGGTAGCCCTTGAGCGTCTCGTCTTCGAGCGGGTTCGCGGCGTAGGCGGCCTTCTTCAGGTTCTCCTTGTTGAACTCGTCCGTGTTGACGATGACGGTTCCGCCCTCCTCCAAGTCGGGCAGGTTCACCTTCAGCGCGGCCGGGTTCATGGCGACGAGGACGTTCGGCTGATCGCCGGGCGTGCGGATGTCCTGCGACGAGAAGTTGAGCTGGAAGCCGGAGACGCCGGGCAGGCTGCCGGCGGGCGCGCGGATTTCGGCCGGGAAGTCGGGCAGCGTCGAGATGTCGTTGCCGACGACCGCGGAGGTGTTCGTGAACTGCGTGCCCGTCAACTGCATGCCGTCGCCGGAGTCGCCGGCGAAGCGGATGGTGACGGCCTCGATCTCCTCGAAGTGCTTCTCGGCTTGCTCTGCCGGCGGCGTGTCGATGATGGCGCTCATGGCTCTGTCGGTTTCCTTTGTCTGGAATCGGGTTCGGGTATGAATTAACCGGCGGGGCTTACTTCCTTCGAGCCTGCGCCCGCGCCCCCGCGTGACTCGCCGCGGCAACTCTTCGCGGGGCCGACTTTTACTCTGGCTTCCGTCCGCGGGCGGGGGAACTTCCGTAACCTCAGGCTCGCGATCATTTTACACACACACGCGAGGCCGCGCCAAACGCGCCCGGCTTCCGTGTGCGGCTGATCGCCGCGGCGCGTGATCGCTTCCGTCGCGGCGGAGGCGGAAGCGGCGGAGGCGGAAGCGGCGGACGCGCGAAGCGGGGCGCGGCCCGTGAAAGAGTCGCGCCCCGCTTCGGCGGTCGGCGTTGCGGTTCGAGTTAATCCTTAAGCGGCCGCTAGGTGACGACGGACGAGGGCTTCTGCGAGCCGCCGCCGGCCGCGCCCGTGGAAGCGGACGAGGGGGAGGCGGCGGACGACGAGGAGGCCGGCGCGGAGCCGGTCGTCGCGGACGGCGAGTCGGCGGAGGCGGACTTGGCGGCGTCGGTCTTGCCGTTGCCTGCGGGGGAGGCGGAGGCGCGCGCCTCCTCCTTGGCCTGCGCGTCGCGCTGCTGCTCCATCCGGCAACTGCCCTCGAAGATCGCGCCCTGCTCGATGACGAGCGCGGGCGTCTGGATGTTGCCCGTCACCTTCGCCACGCGGCCCAGCTCGATCCGCTTCGAGGCCGTCACGTCGCCGTTGACCGTGCCGTAAATCTGCGCGACCGAGACCTCGATGTTGGCGTCCACCTGCCCGCCCGTCGAGACGATGAGCGTGCCGTCTTGCGAGGAGACGCGGCCCGAAAGGTGGCCGTCCACGCGGAGCATGCCCTTGAAGTTGGCCTCGCCCGTCAGGGTCGTGCCGTTGCCGACGAAGCCGGAGAGGTTGCCCTCCTTGATGTCGCGCGCGAGCGCGTCCGACTCGGTGTAAGCCTTCGTGGTGTTCGGTTGTCCGTCGCTCATGCTGCCTCGCACTCCTGTCGTAGAAGTTGATTCGCCTCCGGCGCGGTAGCGCTGCTGCGTGTCCTCGTTCTGCGCCGCCCCGCCGTACTGGGGCTGCTGCGGCTGCGGCTGCTGCGGCTCTGGCTCGCCCGCCTGCTCCTTGGGTTTACCCGGTCTGAACATCTTGCAATGACCCTCGCTTTCGGAAAAATCCAGACACGCGCCCTGCGCTCGCAAAACCGGGACGCGGGTGGAAGGTGTTCGTCTGACGACGGCGACGCCGGACGCTCGGCGCGCTCGCCACGCGGGCGCGCGCCTTCGGTCGGCCGTGAAATGAAAAAGGCGGTCTAAGTAGAGGCCCCTTCAACTGGCCCCGCAAGCGGCGGCGGGCCGCGCGCTCGGCCGGCTCTACATGGCGGCGATGATAAGCCCGAACCGCGGCGGGTGACAAGCGGAAAGAAGCCGTTAGCTGTTAGCGATTAGCTGTTAGCTCACGGCATCCGCCGTTCGCAGAGCGGAACGTTTTGTCCGACCGTCCGCCGCGCGGTTGAACTAGGTAATCGCTGCAAGGTTTTGCTAACAGCTAATCGCTGACAGCTAACAGCTCCCCCCTTCACGATTCACGATTCACGGCTTATGATGTGCGCGTCCGACAACCCAGATTCAACGAGAACGCGGAGGACTTAGTTTATGCCGGGCGAGACTGTCGAGTTCGGGAGCAACGGCGCGAAGGCGCGCGGCTACCTGTCGGTGCCGGCGGGCGGCGCGGCGGGGCCGGGCGTGGTGGTGATACAGGAGTGGTGGGGGCTGGTGCCGCACATCGAGTCGGTGGCCGACCGGCTGGCAGACGAGGGCTTCGTCGCGCTCGCGCCCGACCTCTACCACGGCGAGAAGACCACCTCGCCCGACGAGGCCGGCAAGCTGATGATGGCCCTCGACATCGACCGCGCCGAGCGTGACTTGCGCGGCGCGATCAACTTCCTGCTCGCGCACCCGTCGGTGAACTCGACGCGCGTCGGCACGGTCGGCTTCTGCATGGGCGGCGTGCTCTCGCTCTACGCGGCGGCGGCGAACGAGCAGGTCGGCGCGTGCGTCGTCTTCTACGGCATCCACCCGAAGGTCGAGCCGCCGCTCGAAAATTTGCGCGCGCCCGTGCTCGGCTTCTACGCCGAGCGTGATCAGTTCGTGCCCCCGCCGGCGGCGCGCGAGCTTGAGTCCCGACTCAAGTCGCTCGGCAAGCGGGCCGAGTTCCACATCTACCCCGGCACGGATCACGCCTTCTTCAACGACACGCGGCCCGAGGTCTACGACGCCGCGGCCGCCGCCGACGCGTGGCGGCGCACGCTCGACTTCTTCAGGCAAAATTTGGCGGAACAGTGAGGCGGTGGTCGGCAGTTAGCGGCCGGCGGTCGGTCGCTACTACGTCCGTTGCCGGCGGGCGACTCACCGAAAACGAAGAAGGCGGCCAGCCCCCCCATGGCCGACCGCCTTCTCAGTTATCCCCAGAAGGAATGTTGAAGCGACTATACCCGGCGGGCGGCGGGCGCGGGTTGCGGGCGTGTTAGGAGTTCTTTGCGATCAGGTTGCGGCCGGGCGCGCGCTTGCGCCCGCCGCGCGCGTGCCTTAAAACTGTGACGGGCGGCAACGGCTTGGACGCTAAACTCGTCGTCGTCGTCGCGGCGGTCGGCCTCGCCTGCTTTCTGGCGGGCCTCTTCGTCGGCTCGCGCCGGCGCGGGCAGGACGGCAGGATGATCGTGCAGCAGTCGCCGCGCGCGGACGACGCGGCAACGCCCGCCGCCCCGGCCGCGCGCCGCGCCGCGCCCGGCAGCGTCAATCTGCAACTCGGCCGCGACCTTGAGCAGTTGCTCTCGGCGGGCAGGAAGATCGAGGCGATCAAGCTGGTGCGCGAGCGGACGGGGCTGGGCCTCAGGGACGCGAAGGACGCGGTCGAGCGGCTCGAAGATTTAATGAGGAAGAAGCTCATCAGCAGGGTTGACGAAGACCTCCTTGAGAGCAACACGAAGATACCCGGTGTTTAAGAGATGTTTGTCGAGAGCAAGTTGAAGACGAAGCTGCTGCGCCAGATGGGCGAGGCGATCAGGGATTTCTCGATGATCGAGGACGGCGACCGCGTCATGGTCTGCCTCTCCGGCGGCAAGGACAGCTACACGATGCTCGACCTGCTGCTCGACGTGCAGAAGCGCGCGCCCGTCCGCTTCGAGCTGCTCGCCTTCAACCTCGATCAGCGGCAGCCGGGCTTCCCCGTTCACGTCCTGCCCGAGTACCTGACCGCGCTCGGCGTGCCGTTCCGCGTCGCCGAGCGCGACACGTATTCGGTCGTCAAGCGGCTCGTGCCCGAAGGCAAGACCTACTGCTCGGTCTGCTCGCGGCTGCGGCGCGGCATCATCTACCAGATCGCGCAGGAGGAGGGCTGCACCAAGATCGCGCTCGGCCACCACTCGGACGACATCACCTCGACCTTCCTCCTCAACTTCCTCTTCGTCGGCTCGCTCAAGTCGATGCCGCCCATACTCCGTTCGGACGACGGCCGCAACACCGTCATCCGCCCGCTCGCCTACTGCCGCGAGTCGGACATCGCGGCCTACGCCGCCGAGAAGCAGTTCCCGCTGATCCCCTGCGACCTGTGCGGCTCGCAGACGAACCTCAAGCGCGCGCGCGTCAAGCGGCTCGTCGCGGAACTCGAACGCGAGATACCGAACGTGCGGGCCTCGATGCTGACCGCGCTCGGCAACGCCGTCCCCTCGCACCTGCTCGACCCGCGCCTCTACGACTTCAAGCGGCTCGCGCCCGTCTCGCGCGCCGAGTTCGAGGCCGAACTCGACTCGGCCGTCGGCCACGCCGACCCGGAAGGCGGGTTGACGCCGGCGCTCGTCTCGATCTCCTGAAGCAACAAAGCGCAAGACGCCGAAGGGCGGCGGGGCGTTGAAGCCCCGCCGCCCTTCGGCGCTCCCGTCAGTCTTTCCGGCCGTTAGTTTCTGACGCGAACGCGCGGGCGCATGCGGCCGTGGCCGGATCCGTGTTCGAGGGCGAGGGCCGCGCCGGCCCTGTTGCGGCGCGGCGTGGTGACGCGCGTGTTCGAGTTGATGGCCCCTCGGCGGACGCGCGGCGTCGTGTTACGCCCGCGGCGCACGCGGCGCGCGACGCCCGGCGTCGGGTTGCGGTGGTTGACGTGAACGGTCGTCGTCCGTTTGCGGCCGTGCCTGTGCCTGCGCCCGTTGTCGTGCGCGCCGGCCGTAAAGACGGGCGCGAGCGTGAGCGCCAGTAAAAGCGCCGCACCGCGGAGCATCCTTTTCATCCTGTCGTTCTCCTTTTAAACCGGCGGCGCTAACCCATGCGCCGCACCTTTTAACCTTGAAGGGAGAGTTTTTGACTGCCGGCGGTGTGCGTTAAATGTACGCCCCGACGCGGCCGCGGAGGTGTAGTGCACCGGCCGTGCCAGACGGGGCGCGCGCGAACCGGGCGACGAAGCGCCCGCCCGCGGCCTGATGATCGCCGACGGACGGTTCGTCAGGGCGTCTGGGCCGCGTCGGCCGCGCGCTCGACGGATTTGAGGAGTTGGCGGCGGTAGCGGTGGGAGACGGGGCGGCGGCGGCCGATGCCGATGGCGTTGCGCGAGATGATGAGGGTGGGCGGGAGCTGCCGCCGCTTGAACTCGTTGGCCGGGGCCTCGACGCGGTTGAGGATGTCGAAGACGAGGTGCTGATCGTGCCCGCCCGCGATGATCTCTTCGGGCGTCGCCTTGCGCTCGAAGTAGAGTTTCAAGACGGGATCGAGCACGTCGTAGGGCGGCAACGATTGATCGTCGAACTGACCGGGCGCGAGTTCGGCCGAGGGGCGCTTGTTGACGATCTCCCACGGGATGATCTCGCGCTCGCGGTTGATGTGGCGCGCGAGCCGGAAGACCTCGGTCTTGAGCACGTCGCCGAGCACGGCGAGGCCGCCGTTCGTGTCGCCGTAGAGCGTGCAGTAGCCCATCGCCAGCTCCGACTTGTTGCCGGTCGAAAGGAGCAGCCGCCCTTCGGCGTTCGAGACCGTCATCAGGATGTTGCCGCGCAGGCGCGACTGGATGTTCTGCCGCGCCAGCTCCTCGTTGCCCGTGCCGGGGTTCACGAGATCGAGTTGTTTGATGAGGACTTCGTAGGCCGACGAGATCGGCTGCTCGACGACGGGCATCCCCAAATTTTTGCCTAACGCCACCGAGTCGTCGATGCTGCCGCGCGACGAGTAGGGCGACGGCATCATCACCGAGAGCACGTTCTCCGCGCCCAGCGCCTCGCAGGCGAGCGCGGCGACGATGGACGAGTCGATGCCGCCCGAGAGGCCGAGCACGGCGCGGGTGAAGCGGTTCTTGCGGGCGTAGTCGCGGATGCCGAGGACGAGCGCGTCGTGGATGGTCTCGATGTCGTCGCCGGGCAGGCAGCGCTCGTCGCGCACCCCGCAGTCGAGCGAGACGGAGCCGTAGAACTCCTCGAAGGGCGGCGCTTGCAGGATCGTCTCGCCGCGGCAGTCGGTGACGATTGACGCGCCGTCGAAGATGACGCCGTCGTTCGCGCCGACGAGGTTGACGTACACCACGGGCAGGCCGGCGGCGCGCGAGCGGTGGCGCACCATGTCGCAGCGCACGCCCATCTTGCCCACGTTGAACGGCGAGGCGTTGGGCGAGACGAGCACGGTCGCGCCCATCCGGATCAACTCGTCCGTCGGGTCGTTCGCGTAGAGCCGCTCGCGCCAGAAGGTCTTGTCGTTCCAGAAGTCCTCGCAGACGGGGACGCCGATCCGCTCGCCGCCGACCTCGAACAGGCGGCGCTCGCGCCCCGGCTCGAAGTAGCGCGGGTCGTCGAACACGTCGTACTCGGGCAGCAGGGTCTTGTCGGCGAAGCCGACGAGGCGGCCGTCCGAGATGACGGCCGCCGAGTTGAACAGCCGGCGGCCCTGCTCCGCGCCCGTCGGGCGGACGGTTCCGACGACGACCGTGAGGCCCGCGCTCGCCCGGATGATCTTGTCGAGCGGTTCGAGCGCGTGCGCCGCCACGTCGCGGTCGAGGAACCAGTCGAAAGACATGTAGCCCTGCACGGCGACTTCGGGCAGCACGACCAAGTCGCTCTTGTCCGCGCGCGCCCGCTCGACGGCGCGCAGGCACCGCTCGACGTTCCCCTCGTAGTCGCCGTTCGTCGTGTTGATCTGCCCGATGGTGACGCGCACGCCCGACGCCCTCCGACACCTCTGTTTTAGTCCGCGAACTTTTGCGGCCATGATAACTCAGGGCCGCCGGCCGGCGACAGGCGCGCGGCGCAGGCGCGCTCACTTCGCCGGGAGCGGTTGGAGGCCGACGCGGGCGAGCAGCTCGGGGAAGCGCGGGTCGGCGCGGAGGTTGTCGAAGCGCGCGTCGGCCGCGAGGTAGTTGAAGAGGATCGAGCGCTCCTGCATGGCCTTCTCCAGCCACGCGAAGGCTTCGTCGCGCTCGCCGAGGCGGGCGTAGTAGAGCGCGATGTCGGCCGGCGAGACGTACTCGCGCTTGGCGCGTTCGAGCCGCTGGTCGAGCCAGTGCCGCCAGACGCCTCTGATCCCCGACGCCGCGAAAATCCTCCTGATCTCGGCGGCCGTCTCGGCCCGCGCGCTCGCCAGCCGCAGGCCGAGCGCCTCGTCGTAGCGCCCCTGCGCCTCGTAGACCTTCGCCAGCGTGCCGCGGGCCACGTCGTACTCGGGGTCGAGTTCGAGCGTCTTGCGCAGCTGCTCCTCGGCCTCCGGGTAGCGGCGCGCGAGGTAGAGGATGTCTCCGACGTTCTCGTTGATCGGGAGCGAGAGCGGATCGAGTTCGCGCGCGCGCTTGGCCTCGCCGACGGCCTCGTCGAAGCGGCCGCTGATGGGGAGGAAGAGCGAGTAGCGCTGGTGCGCGGTGGCGTAGTTGGGGTTGAGCTGGATGGCGAGCCTGAACTCGCGCTCCGCGCCCTGCCAGTCCCACTCGTAGGCCGTCTTGATGGCCGCGAGGATCGCGTGCCCCTCGGCGAGGTTCTGGTCGATCTCGAGCGCGCGCGCCGCGGCCGCGCGCGCCCGCTCGTAGGCGTCCTTCGGCACGACGTAGCGGTACCACCCGCGCGAGAACCAAGTGTCGGCGAGGCCCGCGTAGGCCAGCGCGTAGTTCGGGTCTTGCTCGATGGCCTGATTCAGGTACTCGACCGACTTCTCCAGCGACTCGCGCGTGCGCTTGTTCCAGTGGAAGCGGCCCTTGAGGTAGAGCTGGTAGGCTTCGGGGCTGTCCGTGTAGTGCTTGCCGACGCGGCTCTCGTCCGCGCCCGTCAGCCGCCGGCGGAGCTTGCCGGAAATCTCGGTGGCGATGGCGCGCTGCACCGCGAGCAGGTCGGAGACCTTCTCGTTGTACTGCTCGCCCCAGAGCTGCTCGTTCTCGCGCACGTCCAACAGCTCGGTGCTGATGACGAGGTTGCCGCCGCGCTGCATGACGCGGCCCGTCAGCACGGCGCGCACGCCCAGCTCGCGGCCCGCGGCGAGCGGGTCGGTCTGCTTGCCCTTGTAGCGGAAGACGCTGCTGCGGGCGATCACCTTGAGGTCGGGGATCTGCGCGAGGCTGTTGATGATGCTCTCGGTCAGCCCGTCGGAGCGGTAGTCCATTTCCGGGTCGCCGTTCTGGTTGACGAACGGCAGCACCGCGATCGACTCGATGGCGGCGTCCGACCCGCCCGCGCGCAGGTAGGCGCGCAGGCCGAGGATGCCGCCGACGACGGCGAGCACGACGACGGCGGCGG
>DATCVD010000842.1:0-2356 GCA_036567125.1 Pyrinomonadaceae bacterium
GCCCGGCGCGCCGTGTCCGAATCGGCCGGCCGCCCGCGCCCCGCCGCGCCGAACTCTCTGGCCGACAGGCTGCTCACCGCGCGCTGGTAGGCGGGGCTGAGGCGCTTGTCGAACCCGTCGTGCCGCTGCCTGTCTCGGCCGACGGCGCGACGCCAGAAGTTCGAGTGCGGATCGCGGTGGTGGTAGCCGAGCGGGTACCAAGCGACGTGCTCGCCGCGCAGGCCGGGCACGAAGACGAAGGCGACGAGCGCGGGCCGCCACCAGCTGCGGTTGCGGTAGCCGACGTAGCCGCGCGGAGCCCAGCACCAGTAGTTGTTCACGTAGACCCAGCGGCCGTAGTGGTAGGGTGCCCAGCCCCACGGCTCGTCGCCGACCCACGTCCAGCCGTAGTGGGGCAGGTGACGCCAGTGGCCGTGGCGGTACGGCGCCCAGTTGTAATAGTTGTTGACGACGGTCGCGTGCGGCCGCCAGACGTAGCCGTAGTCGCGGTCAGAGACCCAGTCGCCGTAGGCGTCGAGCTCTTCCGCGCCCCAGACGGCGCTGTCGTAGTAGCGCTCGCGCTCTTCGTAGCGCAGCCGGGAGGCCAAGTACCGCTCGCGTTCGTCGACCCACGAGTCCCAACTGTCTGACGAGGCGGCGTCGGAAAAATTCCAGTCCGACTCGTCCGCACCATTCGCGCGGACGAGTTCGGCCGTGCGGTCGTGGCGGAGCGGGAAGCCGGAGTTCTCGTTGTAGATGCGCGCGCGGCCGTCGGCGCGGACGGTGACGCGGACGCGGCCGTCGTTCGTCGCGTCGACGCGGTAGAGGCCGGCGCGCTCGGCGGCGACGGTCGTGCCCGGCGCGTCGATCTCGAAGTACTCGCGCTCGCGGTCGAAGCGCGCGAGCCGGAGCGTCGCCGTGCCTTCGGGCAGGCTCAGGGCCACGCCCTCGTCGCGCAGGGTGACGACGTCGAGCGTGGCGTACTCCCCGACGCGCAGGAAGTTGCGCGCGTCGATCTGGATTTCGAGCCGGGAGTCCGCTCCCGTAGCGAGGCGGTCGCCCTCGACGAGCGGGAGGTTGAGCGCGGCGCGCTCCCACTTGTCGCTGCCCGCGCGGCGCACGCTCACGTCGCCTTTGAGCAGACTGATGCGGGCGACGCGCGCCGTCTCCTCGTAGCCGTCGTCGTCGTTGTAGCGGTCGTCCCCGGCGGCGAGGGCGAGGGTTGAAAACGTAAAGAGCAGGACGAGTGAGAGCAGGGACGGGAGGGCAAGAGTCGCGCGGCGCATTGTGACGCCTCCTTAACTTTATTAAGAGACCGGACGGACGCCGAAGAAGAAACCGAGTTTCGCGGGACGAGGGCGACGGCCGCGGCCGAGTTCGGGCCCGCCGCGCTGGCAGTTTCTTCGTTTCGTTTGAACCCGGAGAGAGAAACCGTTTGCGAGGGGTTTATCGGTCTGGGTGAACGGGGGCGGAGCAAAGGGCGTGCCCCGCCGTTTTTTAGGCAAGCGGCATGAGAATTTTTCGGGAAACGACTTGAGAAATTTGCGCCCGACTCGTCGCCGTCTCGCGGCCGAGTCGCGCCCGACTCGCGGCGGGAAAACCCGACGCCGACGGCGCGGCGTTAACCGAGATAGTGCCCGGCCTGCACTATTTGGTATGAGGGCGCGACCTTTCCCGGCCCGCAGTCGCCCGGCGCGGCGCGGCGTCGGCGAGAGGGGCGGGAAAGTTTTCGTCAGAATTTTTTTCGCCGGCCCGAATTTTTTTTGCGACTCAAGAATTTCTCAAGAGGGGGTCTGTAGACTCCGAATCAGTTTCAGGGGGCTGGGGCGTGGCGGCAGGCCGGAGTTGGGAGGCAGGGGCCACGCCCCGGTTTGAAAATTCGAGTTTTGCGAGGGCAGAGGCGACCAGTGCGCTGCTCCATCAACCGGCACGAGGCTTGGGCCGTCAGGGTGGAGGGACAAATGGCGTCGGCGCTCTCAGGCGTCACCCGTCATCGATGCGCGTCAGCAAAGGGGGGTGGCAGGCGACGCCGCTTTCGCAAAAAGCCGCCGGGCGTTGGGGGACGTCCGGCGGCATTTTTTTTGGCCCGCGAGTTGCCCGCACGCGAGGGATTCTTCCGGCGTTAACTTCCCGACGGGGCGAGGGCGCGGCGCGAGACGAAAACTCGCCGCCGCGCTTGGCCGCCGCCGCCCGTCTGTTCTAATCTCCTCGCAAGGTTCGGCACGAACGGAGTCAGAAGATGAAACTCGGCGCACTCTCCCGCTCTCTCGCCTCGCTCACGCTCGCCCTCCTGATTCTGTTCGGCCCCGCCGCCGCGCCCGCGCGGCAGGACTCGCGCGGGCGCATCGCCGGCACGGTCACGGACGCGGGCGGCGCG
>DATCVD010000843.1:0-4102 GCA_036567125.1 Pyrinomonadaceae bacterium
GAACTCGTCTCCGTCATCGCCGGCCTTGTCGCGCCCGGCCGGCCGGACGCGGCCGACGCCGGCTCGGGCGTGCCGGCCGACGAATAGCCGCCCCCCGCCCCGCCGGAGCAACAGAATGAAGGGCGGTTTCATCAAAGAAGCCGCCTTTTCGCGTCCGCGAGAGTCGGCCGGCCGACGGGGCCGGTGTCGGGTTGGGTGGTTTTCGTCCACCGCCTCGCCCGGCTTGACAGACTGTGTGTCGTTCCGTACAATCCCCCGTTTGGACTGCTAGTCCTTTTCCCGATAGAGCAACGCTTGAGTCGGTTCTGCCGGTGCGGAGGCGTTGCCCGGTCGTCTGTCGAGGCAGACGGCCGCTTGAAAATATTGTGGCGTAAACGGCGCGCGCCCTGCCCCTCTTCTGAGGAGTCAGAACCCGGCGCGCGGCCCGCAGGTTAGGCGAGGGGCGAGTTTAACGACTCTCCCGCTCCGCCGATTGAAGCGACGCCACAGAGAAACTTTGGCCGTTTGGGGAGGCCAGCATCCGCACCACGTAGCGTCAGAACATCCCCGAAGCTAACTGAATATATCTGGGCAAGCCGCGTCTTGCGCTGACTGCCGGACTGGTTCCGGTGAGAGGCAGGATTCGGAGCCTTTTGCGCTTTAAAGTCGTCTCGCGAAAGAGGACGGAAAAAGTAGTGCCGACCATCAACCAGCTCGTACGCAAGGGCCGTCAGGCGGTCAAGTACAAGACGGCCAGCCCCGCGCTCCAGTCCAGCCCGCAGAAGCGCGGCGTCTGCACGCGCGTCTACACGCAGACGCCCAAGAAGCCGAACTCGGCGCTGCGCAAGGTGGCCCGCGTCCGTTTGACGAACGGCGTCGAGGTGACGACCTACATCCCCGGCGTCGGCCACAACTTGCAGGAGCACTCGATCGTGCTCATCCGCGGCGGGCGCGTGAAGGATTTGCCGGGCGTGCGCTACCACGTCATCCGCGGGACGCTCGATTCGGTCGGCGTCGCCGACCGCAAGCAGGGGCGCTCGAAGTACGGCGCGAAGCGGCCGAAGGGCGGCGCGGCGGCCGGCGCGGCCAAGGGCAAGAAGTAGGGAAGCCGTTAGCCATTAGCTTTCAGCTTTGGCTCGGCGGCGCGGGTAATGATTCAAACGACGGCGGCTGGCTCTGTTGGGTTTTGCTAACAGCTAACCGCTAATAGCTAATAGCTAATCATGCCAAGAAGAAGAGTAGCAGACAGGCGCGACATTCTGCCCGACCCCGTTTACAACAGCCCGCTGGTGACTAAGTTCATCAACGGCCTGATGCAGGGCGGCAAGAAGTCCACGGCGGAGAGCATTTTCTACCGGGCGGTGCAGCAGTTGGCCGAGCGTGCGAACGACGACGCGCTTAAAGCCTTCAAGCGCGCCATCGACAACGTCCGGCCGACGGTCGAGGTCAAGACCCGCCGCGTCGGCGGCGCGAACTATCAGGTGCCCATCGAGGTGGCGCAGGAGCGCCGCGGCAGCTTGGCGATCCGCTGGATCGTCGCCGCCGCGCGGGCGCGCAACGAGAAGACGATGACCGACCGCCTCGCCGGCGAGCTGATCGACGCCGTCAACAACCGCGGCAACGCCGTCAAGAAGCGCGAGGACACGCACCGCATGGCCGAGGCCAACAAGGCGTTCGCGCATTACAAGTGGTAAAGCAGCTGTTAGCTGTTGGCGGTTAGCCTTTAGCGAAACCGTCTGGCCCGCAGCTAAATGCTGATAGTTAACAGCTAGGTTCCGATCATGGCTAAGCAAGACCTCAGTAAGTTCCGCAACATCGGCATCATGGCCCACATCGATGCCGGGAAGACGACCACGACCGAGCGCGTGCTCTTCTACACGGGCGTCTCGCACAAGATCGGCGAGGTGCACGAGGGCACGGCGACGATGGACTGGATGGAGCAGGAGCAGGAGCGCGGCATCACGATCACCAGCGCCGCGACGACCTGCTTCTGGAAGCGCGACGGCGTCGAGCACCGCGTCAACATCATCGACACGCCGGGCCACGTCGATTTCACGATGGAGGTCGAGCGCTCCTTGCGCGTCCTCGACGGCGCGGTCGCCGTCTTCGACGGCGTCGCGGGCGTCGAGCCGCAGTCGGAGACCGTCTGGCGGCAGGCCGACAAGTACGGCGTGCCCCGCATCTGCTTCATCAACAAGCTCGACCGCGCGGGCGCGTCGTTCGACCGCTCCTTCGAGTCGATCATCACGCGGCTCGGCGCGAACCCCGTCGCCTTGCAGATCCCCATCGGCCTCGAAGATCAGTTCAAGGGCGTCGTCGATCTCATCGCGATGAAGGCGCTGTTGTGGAACGACGAGTCGAAGGGCGCGAAGTACGAGGTCACGGACATTCCCGAAGACTTGCGGGAGCGCGCCGAGGAGATGCGCCACAAGCTGCTCGAAGCCGCGGCCGAGGCCGACGAGTCGCTGATGGAGCGCTACCTCGAAGACGAGGGCGCGTCCTTCACCGAAGCCGAAATCCGCGCCGCGCTGCGCAAGGGCACCATCGCCATCAAACTCGTCCCCGTCGTCACCGGCTCCGCCTTCAAGAACAAGGGCGTGCAGACTCTGCTCGACGCGGTCGTCGACTACCTCCCCAGCCCGCTCGACATCCCGGCGATCGAGGGTACGAACCCGCGCACGGGCGACACCGAGCCGCGCCCGGCCGACGCCGCCGCGCCGTTCTCCGGGCTGGTCTTTAAGATCATGGCCGACAAGCACCTCGGCCAGTTGTCGTTCGTCCGCATCTACTCGGGCACGGTGCGCGGCGGCTCCTACGTCTACAACTCGGTCAAGGGGACGAAGGAGCGCGTCGGCCGCCTGATGCGGATGCACGCCAACAAGCGCGAGGACATCGACGAGGCGTCGGCCGGCGAGATCATCGCCATCGGCGGCATGCGTCAGGTGACGACCGGCGACACGGTCTGCGACGAGAACAAGCCGGTCGTGCTCGAAGCGATGGAGTTCCCCGCGCCGGTCATCCGCGTCGCGGTCGAGCCGAAGACGCGCGCCGATCAGGACAAGATGGGCACGGCACTCTCGAGGCTCGCGCAGGAGGATCCGTCGTTCAACGTCTCGACCGACCACGAGACCGGCCAGACGATCATCGCCGGCATGGGCGAGCTGCACTTGGAGATCATCGTCGACCGCATGAAGCGCGAGTTCGGCGTCGAGGCCAACGTCGGCAAGCCGCAGGTCGCCTACCGCGAGACGATCACGCAGGCCGCGCCGGGCAAGGAAGTTTACAAGCGCCAGACCGGCGGGCGCGGCCAGTACGGCCACGCCGAGATCGAGATCGAGCCGGCCCCCGGCGAGGGCTTCGTCTTCGAGAACAAGATCACGGGCGGCGTCATCCCGAAGGAGTTCATCAAGCCGGTCGAGGAGGGCATCCGCGACGCGATGGAGCGCGGCTTCCTCGCGGGCTACGAGCTGGTGGACATCCGCGTCCGTCTGGTCTTCGGCTCGTACCACGAGGTCGATTCCGACGAGCGCTCGTTCCACATCGCCGGCTCCTTGGCGTTTCAGGACGCGGTCAAGAAGGCCAAGCCCGTGCTGCTGGAGCCGATCATGCGCGTCGAGGTCGTCACGCCCGAAGAGTACATGGGCTCGGTCAACGGCGACCTGAACCGCCGGCGCGGCCAGATCGAGAAGATGGAGCCGCGCCCCGGGGGCGTGCAGGTCGTCACGGCCTACGTCCCGCTCTCGGAGATGTTCGGCTACACGACCGACCTGCGCTCGGCCACGCAGGGCCGCGCCACCTCGACGATGCACTTCGAGCGCTACGATCAGGCCCCGCGCAACATCGCCGAAGAGGTGATCGCGAAGGTGCAGGGAGTCGCTAAATAAACTATGAACTGTGAACGCGGAGTGACGGACTCGTCAGTTCAGCGTTCAGCGTTCCGACTTCAGCGTTTCTCATAAGGAGCGAGAGAACAATGGCGAAGGAGAAATTCGACCGGTCGAAGCCGCACGTCAACATCGGGACGATCGGGCACGTCGACCACGGGAAGACGACCTTGACGGCGGCGATCACGAAGGTGCTGGCCAAGCACAACCCGCGCATCACGGTGCGGGCCTTCGACTCC
>DATCVD010000844.1:0-5994 GCA_036567125.1 Pyrinomonadaceae bacterium
CGCCCTCCTCTTCGCCTTCTCGCTCGCCTGCGCCGCGGCCCTGCGCTTCTCGCGCCTCCCCTTGCGCGCGCAGGCCGCCGCGCAAATCTTCTGCGACGTGGTCGTCGTCTCGTGGCTCGTCGGCGCGGGCCGCGACCTGCACTCGCCGCACGTCGCGCTCTACGTCGTCATCATCTCGGTGTCGAGCCTGCTGCTCGGCGCGCGCGGCGCGCTCGTCACCTCGGTCGGCTGCGCCGCCAGCTACACCTCTCTGATGCTCGCGCGCGCCTTCGGCCCCCTCGGCGGCGGCGGCGGCGACATCGACGCGGCGACGGCCGGCGAGGTGATGACCAACGTCGGGCTGCACGACGCCGCCTTCCTCGTCGTCGGCCTGCTCGCCGCCCGCCTCTCCGAGCGGCAGGCGCGCTCCGACGTGCAACTGATCGAGGCCACGCACGCGCTCGAAAAGCTGCGCGCGCTGCACGAGCGCATCGTCGAGTCGATCCGCTCCGGGCTGGTGACGACCGACTTGGAGGGGCGCATCTACACCTTCAACGCGGCGGCCGAGGAGATCACCGGCTACCGCGCCGAGAGTTTGCGCGGCCAGCACGTCTCGATCCTCTTCGGGCAGATCGACGACCACGCCGAGGCCGCGGTCAAGTCGCTCGGCGACGGCCGCCAGAACCCGCGCTTCGAGGCCGACTGCCTGACGGCCGAGGGCCTGCGCCTGCGCCTCGGCTACAGCATCTCGCCCTTGCAGGACGAGCGCGGCGGGACGACCGGCCTCGTCATCACGTTCCAAGACCTGACGCAGGTGCGCGCGCTCGAAGAGACGCGCCGCCGGCAGGAGCGGCTCGCCGCGGTCGGCCGCGTCGCCGCCGGCATCGCCCACGAGATCAGGAACCCGCTCGCGGCCATGCGCGGCTCGATCCAAGTCCTCAGCTCCGAAGTGGACGGCGACCCGGCGCAGGCCGAGTTGATGGAGATCGTCCTGCGCGAGTCCGACCGCCTGAACCGGATCATCACGGACTTCCTCACCTACGCCCGGCCGCGTCAGGTCGAACTCGCCGAGACGGACTTGCGCGAGCCACTGCGCGAGACCTTCACGCTGCTGCGCCACAGCCCCGAAACGCGCCCCGACCACAGCATCGAGGAACTCTCCCCCCCAGAACCCGTCCGCGCGCGCGTCGACGCCGCCGCGCTCCGCCAAGTCTTCTGGAACCTCGCGCGCAACGCCCTGCAGGCGATGCCGGCGGGCGGCACGCTCCGCGCCGAGCTGTCGCGCACCGCCGAGGGCCGCGTCCGCGTCCTGTTCGCCGACACCGGCGACGGCATGACGCCCGAACAGGTCGAGCGCCTCTTCGAGCCGTTCTCCTCCTCGCGCGCGGGCGGCACCGGCCTCGGCCTCTCCATCGCCTATCAGATCGTCCGCGACCACGGTGGTACAATAAACGTCCGCAGCCGGGAGGGACACGGCACGACGATCATCATCGAGTTGCCGGAGAGGTTAGAGGTTAGAGGTTAGAGGTTAGAAAAAGATAGTATCAGCCGTCCGCAGGTGATGAGCGAGAATCAAATTCAGAGTCATCGGGATTTGATCGCTTGGCAGAAGGCGATGGATTTGGTGGTAGCGGTTTACCGGGTCAGCAAAGCGTTCCCGAAGGAAGAGACTTACGGCTTGACCAGTCAGTTACGGAGGGCGGCGGTGTCAGTGCCGGCGAACATTGCCGAGGGGCAGGGCCGGAGATCGAAGGCTGAGTTTGGCCACTTTCTTGGTAATGCCCGCGGCTCTTTGCTGGAACTAGACACCCACCTAGAAGTGGCCTTAAGGCTGGACTACCTCGGCGGTCA
Source organism: Pyrinomonadaceae bacterium (assembly GCA_036567125.1). GTDB lineage: Bacteria > Acidobacteriota > Blastocatellia > Pyrinomonadales > Pyrinomonadaceae > JAIVGV01. The sequence continues at coordinate 1,831 of DATCVD010000844.1, forward strand.
GGAGCATTCTCAACTCAGAGGTCAGATTCACGAGGTCGGGCGCATACTCAACGGGCTTATGCGCTCACTAACCTCTAACCTCTAACCTCTAACCTCTATTTCTTATGGCTAACATTCTCGTCGTTGACGACGAACAGGGGATGCGGCAACTGCTGACGCTCGTCTTCTCGCGCGCGGGCCACAAGGTGCGCGCGGCCGAGAACGGGCGGCGCGCGATGGACGAGCTGCGCCAAGCGCCCGCCGATCTGATCGTCTCCGACGTGAGGATGCCCGACATGGACGGCATCAGCCTGCTGCGCGAGGCGCGCGAGCTGCTGCCGGACGTGGCCGTCGTGATGATGACCGCCTTCGCCACCGTGGACACGGCGCGCGAGGCGTTCAAGCTCGGCGCGGACGACTTCGTCCAAAAGCCCTTCGACGTTGACGAGCTGAAGCTCATCGTCGAGCGCGCGCTCGAACTGAGGAATTTGCGGCAGGAGGTCGAGGACTGGCGCAAGACGCAGACCGGGCGGGGGCGGCTCGACCAGATCATCGGCCGCTCCGAGCGGATGCAGGCGCTCTACCAGATGATCGACACGGTCGCCGTCGTCCACTCGACCGTGCTCATTCAGGGCGAGTCGGGCACGGGCAAGGAGCTGGTCGCCCGCGCGATCCACAACCTTAGCCCTCGCGCCGACAAGCCGTTCGTCTCGATCAACTGCGGCGCGTTCACCGAGACGCTGCTCGAATCCGAGCTGTTCGGCTACGTGCGCGGCGCGTTCACGGGCGCGACCGCCAACCGCAAAGGCCTCTTCGAGGCGGCCGACCGCGGCACGATCTTCCTCGACGAGATCGGCGAGATGTCGCCCGCCATGCAGGTCAAGCTCCTGCGCGTCCTGCAGGAGCGAAAAGTCCGACCCGTCGGCGCGCACGAGGAGCAGGACGTGGACGCGCGCGTGATCGCCGCCACCAACCGCGACTTGAAGTCGATGGCCGCCGCCGGCACGTTCCGCGAAGACCTCTTCTACCGCATCTCGGTCATCCCCATCGAGCTGCCCCCGCTGCGCGAGCGGCGCGAAGACATCCCCGATCTCGTCGCCCACTTCACCGACAAGTTCTGCGCGCAGACGGGCCGCCCGCTCGCCGTCTCGCCGAAGGCGATGGAGCTGCTCGAACGTTACGACTGGCCGGGCAACGTCCGCGAACTCGAACACGTCATCGAGCGCGCGGTCGCCTTGGAGCGCACGGAGGCCATCCAGCCCGAGCGCCTGCCCGAGCACGTCACGCGCTACAGCCCGGCGCTCGTCGCCGACGCCTTCGATCTGCCCGACGGCGGACTCGATCTCTCGGCCCACCTCGATCAGCTTGAGAAGACCTACCTGCTCGAAGCCCTGCGCCGCACCAACGGGAATCAGACGCGCGCCGCCGAACTCCTCAAGCTCTCCGTCCGCTCCTTCCGCCACCTGCTCGACAAGCACGGCATCCGCGGCATGACCGCCCAACTCCGCAGCGACGCCGCCCGCGGCGCGAGCGAGTAAAGCGAATTGGGAATCAGGGGCCGGGAGTCAGGAGTTAGGGGAGAACTGCTTTCCCCAGCTCCTAACTCCTAACTCCTAATCCCTCTTGGTATGCCCGTTGCTCCTCTCGGTCGCGCCCGGCTACCGACTTAGCCGTGCTCGCCTTCTCACGGCCGTCAGGCCCCTGTTCCCTTGAAAAATCAGCCGACCGGCGGGGTTCCTAGTTGACAGCCTGCGCGCTCTGACAAAAAGCGGCAGGCGGCGTGTGACGCTGTTTGTTAACCGCCACGTCGCGGCGCGGCCTTCTCCGGTCAGCCGGGCGGAACGCTGAATCAGATCGCGCGAATTGCGGTCAGCCTGCGCGCGATCCCGCCGCCGCGGGCAGTGGCACGGGGCTTGTTAACTGGCATGGCGACAGTCGCGCAGCGCGTGCGTGGCCGACCGACGGCGACCCGACGGCGCGAGAACAAAAACCTCTCAAAACGCTACAAGGAGCGAACTAACGAAATGCAAACGAAAAAGGGCCAGAAGGGCTTCTCGCTGATCGAGCTTCTGATCGTCGTCGCGATCATCGGCATCATCGCCGCCATCGCCATCCCCAACCTCCTCGCCTCACGCCGCGCCTCGAACGAGGCCGCCGCCATCGGCTCGATGCGCACCATCGGCAGCGCGCAGGCCACCTTCCTCTCCACCGTCGGCGGCAACACGACCTACGCGGCCGACCTCCCGGCCCTCGAAGCGCAGGGCCTGATCGACCCCGTCCTCGGCGCTGGCGCGACGGCGACCAAGTCGGGCTACGACTTCACGATGACCGGCGGCGCGGGCGCCTTCACCTCCAACGCCGACCCGAACGGCGGCGGCGGCACGCGCCACTTCTTCACGGACGAGTCGGGCGTGATCCGCTTCAACGCGGCCGCGGCGGCCGGCGCGGGCGACGACGCCATCCAGTAGTCAACCCCAGCCGCCCGAGACCTCACGCGGTTCGGCACTTCCCGGCGGCGGGGGCGGAGACACCTTCGCCCCCGCCGCAAAACTTTGCGCCGGCACACCCGGCGGCCGCCGACGGAGGGCGCGCACACGACATGCGACCGACACACGGGCAGAACGGGCAAGCCGGCTTCTCACTCATCGAGCTTCTGATCGTCGTCGCGATCATCGGCATCATCGTCGCCATCGCCGCCCCGAACTACCGCGCCTCGAAGCGCGCGTCGAACGAGGCGTCGGCCATCTCGTCGCTGCGCTCGGTGGGCAGCGCCCAGCTCATCTACCGGCAGGTCAACGGCGGCGGCGTCAACTTCGCCGCCAGCCTCGTCGATCTGGGGCCGGGCGGCGCGGGCCTCATCGACAACGTGATGGGCAGCGCCGCCACGGTCACCAAGTCCGGCTACCAGTACACGATGTCGGGCGGCGGCGCGACCTTCGACGCCACCGCCGACCCGGTCACGCCCGGCGTCACGGGCGTCCGCCACTTCTTCATGAACGTGCCCGGCGTCATCCGCTTCAACTCGACGGGGCCGGCCGCCGAGACCGATCCGCCGGTCTAACCGAGCGCGGCCGATCCCGCCTGATTCAAGCCGGCCGGCCTCGCCCGATCACGCCGGCCGACCCGAAACTCCCGACGCGCGCCGCGCGATGCGTGTTATGCTCGCGGCGCGGCGCGCGCACCACGTCACCCACCCGCCATGAACGGAGTCGTCACCGCCGCAGCCGAGAGAGTGACCGCAGGAGATCGCCAACAGGCCACGAGCGACGCCGGGGGCCGCGCGCGCGAGACGCGCAGCGCCCCCGCGCGTCGCTTCTCTTTCGGGCGCGTCTCGGCCATCGCGCGCAACGCCTTCCGCGAGGCCGTGCGCGACCGCGTCCTCTACAACCTCGTCATCTTCGCGCTGCTCCTGACGGGCGGCGCGATCTTCCTCGGCGAGCTGTCGGCCGCGCAGGAGGCCAAGATCATCGTGGACATGGGGCTGTCCGCGATGCTGCTGTTCGGCGTCTTCATCGCCACGTTCGTCGGCGTCGGGCTGGTCTCCAAAGAGATCGAGCGGCGCACGGTCTACGCGATCTTCGCGAAGCCGGTCGCGCGCGGCGAGTTCCTCGTCGGCAAGTACCTCGGGCTGTGCCTGACGCTCGCCGTCAACGTCGCGGTGATGGGCGCGGGCGTCTCGCTCGCGCTCGCCTACGTCAGGGGCGGCTACGATCCGCTCGTCCTCAGGATTTGGCCGGCCGTCGCGCTCGTCTTCTTCGAGCTGGCGATAGTGGTCGCCGTCGCGCTCCTCTTCTCGTCGTTCTCGACGCCCGCGCTCTCGGCGCTGCTGACCTTCGCCGTCTTCGTCATCGGCCACTTCAGCGCCGACATGAAGTCGTTCGCCGCCGGGGCCAACCCCGCGGCGCGTTTCCTCTTCGGCGCGCTCTACTACCTGCTCCCGAACTTCTCCCACTTCGCCTACATCACGGACGCGAGCCACGGCCGCACGCCCGACCCGGCGGCCTTCGCCGTCGCGGTTCTCTACGCGCTCGTCTACGTCGCGGCGCTCGTCTCGGCCTCCGCGCTCGTCTTCAACCGCCGCAACTTCAAATGAACGCACGGCCGGACACGAGGAACGGAAACGCGGGCGATCAGTCGCCGCACGGCGGCGGTGAAGCGCGCGCGACCGGCCGCCGCCGGCCGGCG
>DATCVD010000845.1:0-7287 GCA_036567125.1 Pyrinomonadaceae bacterium
CGTCCCCGCGTCTGCTCGACCCTTGCACGCCTCCCGCGCGAGCGAAACGCCCGAGACGCGATCTTCACGTCGGTGCAACACGGGCACGATGGCCGTCATGAGGGTCTGGTACGACGCCGAGTTCTCCACCACCGCACCCGAGATCGGGCTGGTGTCGCTCGGCGCCGTCGCCGAGGACGGGCGCGTGACGAGGTCGAGTTCGATCTCGATCTGGTCGCCGAGGAAGTCGGGGCTGTCGGGGCGGCTGAACGCGATGCCGTAGTCCTTGCGGCTGAGCGTCAGGCGCGACGAGACGCCGAGCGTGGTCGCGCCGGTCTGCGCATTCTTGCGGACGCCGTTGATCGTGAACGGCAGCTCGATCTCTTTGGAGACGCCGTGCATCGTGAACGTGCCGCGGGCGACGAAGCCTTCGCCGCGCCGCTCGACGCTCTTGCTCTCGAAGGTGATCTCCGGGTACTTCTCGACCTCGAAGAAGTCGGGGTTGCGCAGGTGCGCGTCGCGCCGCTCGACGCCGGTGTCGATGCTCGCGGCCTTGATCACCGCCTTGACCGAAGACTTCGTCACGTCGGCCTCGTCGTAAACGATCTGGACGTTGAAGTCGGTGAACTTGCCGCGCACCCTCGCCATCCCGCCGAGGATGGGCACGGCGAAGGCGATGTTCGAGTGGTTGGTGTCAACCTGATAGGTGACGGGCGCGGCGAGCGCGACCGCGCCGAAGGCGAGCGCGACCGCGAGGGCGGCCGCCGTCAGACTCCTCTTCATCTCCGGGGAACCTCTCTTTCAATCAAAGCTGTTAGCGATTAGCTGTTACCTGTTAGCCGGAAGAAATCAGCTTTCAGCTTCCGATCCTCGCCCCGGCTTCTGCCTTTGGTTTTGCTAACAGCTAACAGCCAACGGCTATCTCACGGCATGATGAGGCCGTAGTTGCCGTCCGTGCGCTTGTAGATGACGCCGACGCGCTGCGTGTCCGAGTCGCGGAAGACGAGGAACTGGTTGTCGTCGTCCGAGAGCGCGAGCGCGGCCTCCTCCGCCGTCATCGGCTTCACGGAGTAGCGGCGCGCGTTGATGATGCGCCCGGCGGGCCGTGGCGTCGCCTCGACGCGGCCGTCGTCGGGCGCGAGCGTCGAGAGCGGCTGCGCGCTCTGCCGGCGGTCGATCAGCTTCTTCTTGAGCTTGACGGCCTGCTTCTCGATCTTGGCGATGGCGCGCGTCAGGGCCTGATACATGTCGGCGTTCACGTCGATGGCCGTCAGCGACTCGCCGCGCCAGTGGAGCACGATCTCGCCCTTGTGCCGGTTCTTCTCGACCTCGATGATGACGTGCGCCGCGGCGGTCGAGTCGTCGAAGATCGCGTCGATCTTGCTGAAGTGCTCCTCGACGTGGCGGCGCAGGGCCGGCGTCACGTCCACGTGGCGGCCCGTGTACTCGAACTTCATTCGCTTCTCTTCCTCCCGGAGACAGAGCGACACGGTCGGCGGGCAGACCTTAACGAAACTCCCGCCCCCGCGCCGTCTTGCTTGATTTTCCTACAACGTAAACTTTGAAAGCGGGCCGCGCGCGCCGCTACATCGGCGCTTTGCGCTCGCGCGAGCCGGGGATGTTCATCTGGTCGCGGTACTTGGCGACGGTGCGGCGCGACAGTTTCATCCCGTCCCGCATCAGAATCTTGACGACCTGATCGTCCGTGATCGGGTTGTGCGGGTCTTCGTCCTCGATCAGCTTCTTGATCTTGAGCTTGAGAATGCGGGTCGAGACCTCCTCGCCGTCCTCGTTCATCATGCCCTCGGTGAAGAAGCGGCGCAGCTCGATGACGCCCTGCGGCGTGTGCGCCCACTTGCGGTTGACGACGCGCGAGATGGTCGAGAGGTGCATCCCCGTGTCCTCGGCCACGTCCTTGAGCATCATCGGCTTGATGTACTGCACGCCGCGGTCTAAGAACTCCCGCTGGCGGCGGACGATGCACTCGACGACGCGGTAGATGGTCTGCCGCCGGTGCTCGATGTTGCGCAGCAGGTCGATGGCCGAGCGCGTCTTCTCCTTGATGAAGTCTTTCGTCTCCTTCGAGGTGTCGGGCTGGCCGAGGATTTTCGTGTAGCTCTGCGAGAGGCGCAGCCGCGGGCTGCCGTCGTCGGCGAAGTAGATGACGTAGTCGTCGTCCAGTTTTTCGATGAAGACTTCGGGGACGATCAGGACGGGCTCTTCCGACGAGTAGCGGCGGCCGGGGTAGGGGTCGAGCGTGCGGATGCGTTCGAGTTCTTTGAGGAGCGTCTCGACCGACTCGCCGCGCTGCTTCGAGAGGTTGTGCAGCTTGTGCGGCTGCAAGTCCGAGAGCGGGTGCTCGGCGATGAGGCGCGCGGCCAAGCTGCCGCCCTCGCCGCGCGCTTCGAGCTGCACCAGCAGGCACTCGCGCACGTCGAGCGCGCCGCAGCCGACGGGGTCGAGCCGCATCACCTGCTGGCGCGCGCGCTCGACGAATTCTTCCGGCCAGCCGCCGAACTGCGCGATCTCCTCGTTGGTCGCGTTGATGCGCCCGTCCGGGTCGAGGTTCCCGATGACGGCGTCGGCCACCTCGCAGAGCTGCTCGTCGGCGCTGCTCATGTGCAGCTGCCACGCGAGGTGTTCGGAGAGCGACTCGGGGCGCGTCAGGAACTGCTCGAAGGTCGGGCCGTCCTCCTTGTACTCGAACTCCTGCGTCTTGTAGCCGGGGTCTAAGTACTCCTGAAACTCGCGGCCGAAGTCCACCTCCTCGAACGGATCGCGGTCGCGCTCGGGCGTCTCGTCGGCGTCGCCGAACTCCGCCTCGGCCTGCGCCGCGTCGCCAGCCGCCTCCGCGCCCTCGGGCGCGCCGGCGGCCGACAGCTCGGACAGATCGAGCGCGCCGTTCGAGCCGTTGAGGTCTGCGCCGGCGGCCTCGGAGGCGGACGCCGCGTGGTCGATTTCGCTGCCGCCGGAGGCGAGTTGGTCGAGGATGCGCTCCTCGATCTCCTGCTTCTCCTCGTTGGACGCCACCTCTTCGAGCACCGGGTTTTCGAGCATCTGCTGCTGGATCAGCTCGCTCAGTTCGAGCGAGGTCATCTGCAGCATCTCGATGCGCTGGCGCAGTTGGGGCGTCAGCACGAGTCGCTGGGAGAGGTTGGTGGTCAGCTTGACGGACATACACTGCGGGCGCGAAAAGGCGCTTGCGGTTCAACTCCGTGTTGAAAGAAATTTGGAGGCGAGCGAGCCGCGCCGCCTGACGGGGGGATTATAACCTAACCGGCGCGCGCCGCGCAGCAGAACTCGCGGCCTAAATTTTCGGCCCGGATCACAGCCTGAATTTCTCGCCGAGGTAGAGGCGGCGCACCTCCCCGTCTTCGGTCAACTCCAGCGGCGCGCCCTGCCGGAAGATGCGGCCGTCGGCCATGATGTAGGCGCGGTCGGTGACGCCGAGCGTCTCGCGGACGTTGTGATCCGTGATGAGGATGCCGATGCCGCGGTCGCGCAGGTAGCGGATCATCCCCTGAATCTCGTCCACGGCCTTCGGGTCGATGCCGGCGAAGGGTTCGTCCAAGAGGATGAACTGCGGCTCGGTGGCGAGCGCCCGCGCGATCTCGGTGCGCCGCCGCTCGCCGCCGGAGAGCGAGTCGCCGCGCGTGCGGCGGACGTGGCCGATGCCGAACTCGGCGAGCAGCTCTTCGAGCCGCTTGAAACGCTCGCGCCGCCTGAGGCCCAGAGTCTCCAGCACGGCGAGGATGTTCTCCTCGACCGTCATCCGGCGGAAGACCGACGGCTCCTGCGGCAGGTAGCCGACGCCGAGCCGCGCGCGCAGGTACATCGGCAGCCGCGTGATGTCGCGCTCGCCCAGACGGATGCGGCCGCCGTCGGCGCGCTCAAGGCCGATGATCATGTAGAAGGTGGTCGTCTTCCCCGCCCCGTTCGCGCCGAGCAGCCCGACAACCTCGCCCGGCTCGACGTGCAGACTCACGCCGTCAACCACGCGCCGCCGCCCGTACGACTTCGCCAACCCGCTCGCCGCCAGCGCGACCGCCGACGGCAGGCGCGGCGCGCGCGCCACGTGATCCGCGCGCACCTCCCGCTCCGCCGCGGTGACGATCTCTTCGGTCTGCAAACTCATAACTGACCCGACAGGCGACAGGTGACAAGATAAGACAAGCCTCCCTGCTTGTCACCCGTCGCGGTCTGCCCGTCACTGCTTTTTGACTTTGTGAACCGAGCGCACGCGCCCCGTCGGGCGGCCGCCGGGCGTCGCGGCGGTGTCGGAGACGACGCGGTTGTCGCGCAGGTGGACGGTGATGCGGCGGCTCTCGGACGTGCCCTGCTCCTCGTCCACGACGCGCGCCGGGTCGCCCGTCAGTTGCACGGTCTCGTCGGCCGCGACGTACTCGGCGCGCTCGCCCGTGCCGCGCTTGCCCGGCTGCGTGACGACCACGTTGCGCTGCGCCACGGTGCGCTCCACCTCGTTCTGATCTTTGTGCAGGATCACGTCCGCGACCTCCGAGGTGATGCGCTCCGTGCCCTGCTTGATGTCCACGCTGCCCTCGTAGCGGATGAGCCGCTCGGCGTTCGAGTAGAACATCCGCGTCGAGGTGGCGAAGACGGGGACGATCTGGCGGCCGCCCGCGGCGTCCTTGCGCTGCGCGCGGTAGAGCGCGCTCTGGACGCGGCCGTCGGCGTCCATCCGCTGCTCCGCGCGGCGCACCGTGATCCGGTCGCCGCGCACGAAGTTGTCGTCCTGCCACGCGCGCGCCTCGCCCGTGTAGATGCCGACGCCCGACTCGTGGTGGAACTCGGCCTCGTTCGAGTTGACGAAGACCGGGCTTTTGACTTTCGAGAAGGGCGTCGCGCCGCCGGTCTGCTCTTGGCTGTAGTAGGTGGTCTGGACGCGGCCGCGCGCGTGGGAGATTTTCGTCTGCGCGTTCGAGTCGATCTCGGCGGCCTTCAGGCGCGCGCGCGAGTCCCACACGACGGGTTCGCCGCCGCGCAAGCGCACGGTCGAGTCCCTGACGGTGTACTCGCCGTTCTCGGACTGGCCGTTGCGGTCGCCCTCGTTGAACTGCGTCTCGCCCTGCGACTCGACCCGCTCCACGTCCTGACTGTCGCGGACGAAGAAGGCGAGCATCGACTTCGCGGTGAGCGTGCGCACGCCGCGCCGCTGATCGGCGACGACGGGCGTGACGACCGCCTTCGCGCCGCCGGTCGCGGTGAAGAGGCGCGCGAGGTTGCCGCCCTCGTGGAAGTCGCAGTCGAAGCGCGGCGCGTTGAGCTGCTTGCGGTCGGCCGCCGGGGTCGGCTGCACGGGTTCGACGACGAGTTCCGCGTTGCCGACGGCCTCGGCCTTTTCGAGGTCTTTACCCGCGCCCGCGCGCCAGTAGAGCTTGACCGAGTCGGCCGTCAGGCGCTTGTTCGCCGCGTTCGGATCATTCGCCTTCGAGCGCGGCGCGGCCATCGTCACCACGGGGCGGCCCTCGGCGCGAAGCTCCCGCAAGACGCTGCGCTCGGCCTGCGCGGCGAAGAAGACCTGCGCCGAAGTGGGCGTCGTCAGCTCGACCGCCGAGTCGGCGTCGAGCGTGCGGGCCTGCGCGCCGCCGGAGGCGACGGCGCGTTCGAGCCGCTGGTTGCCGTCGAAGAAAAAGTCCATGTCGGCGGAACGGACTTCGGCCGAGCGGCCCGGCTCCGAGGAGCGCAGGTAAGAGTTGCGCCGGGCCTCGATGCGCTGGAGCCGCTGCTGCTCGTTGAGGAAGCCGGAGAGCGTCTCGCCGCTCATCACGTCGGAGTCCTGCTCGGCCGTCGCGCCGCCCGTGAAGGTCAGGTGGTGCCGCCCGTGATCGTAGTCGGCCTGCGGCGCGCGCACGGTGACGGGCTTGTCGCGCCCGCCCGCTTGCGGCTGCGCCCCCGCCTTCTTCCCCGCCGCGGGGTCGACCGTGATCTCGACGCTGCCCGCCAGACGAAGCCGCTTCTGCTTGCCCTCGACGACGGCCGAGTCGGCGCGGCCCGACACGTTGTCGCGCGAGAACGTGAGCGGCACTTTCGACTCGCCGCGCTCGGCACGCACGTCGTAGCTGATCGACTCGGAGGCGACCTTCAGGCGGTCGGCCGACTCGATCCGCACCGCGCCGGAGAAGTTGACCAGCTCCGTCTCGTTGAAATAGACGGCCTGCTGCGAGTCGATCTTGTGCGGCTGCTGGCTGCCTTCGGGGAAGTACTCGATGTGAACCTGCGTGAGTTCGTGGTGGCCGTCGTCGAACGAGGTGGCGACGGCGGCGCGGACGTACATGCTCAGGCGCTCGCCCTCGGAGACGCGCCGCTCGTAGTTCTCGACCCGGCGGACGACGTTCGTCGAAAGCTCGGCCGGCCCCGGGATCATCACGAACTGCTTGAAGCCGCGCGAGCGGTAGTAGTTGACGCCGATCACGACGCAGCCGGCCGCGAACAGCACGACGGCCAGCAGGCGCACGAACTGCGGCGCGCGCGCCCGCAGCCCCAGCCACGCCACCTCCCTGCGACTCGCCCGTCTGACTTCCTGCATAAGCCGTAAATCGTAAATCGTGAATCGTAAATCGTAAACAGACGAGAGCCGGTTGAGCCTGTCCGCGGCTGGACGCTTCAACCCAAGTGGCCTTCTAACTATTCACGATTTACGATTCACGATTCACGACCATTTCATATCTTCCACGATCAACTGCAAGCGCGTCTCGCCGCGCCACGTGTCGGTTTCGAGACGGTAAGCCAGTTCGATGCGCTGTCCCGCGCGGGGCGTTGCAGCGACGTTATCAACGGAGTTCCACCAGAGCGCGGTGTGCGCGCGGCCGTCGCCGCCGGCGAGCTGGAATTTGAGGTGGCGGCCCTTGAGCACCTGCGGCTCGCGCGCGATCTTGAAGTCCCGCGTGGCGAAGACGGGGCAGGGCCAGCCCACCCCGAACGGTTCGAGCCGCGCGAGGTCGCCGGCCAGTTCGAGCGTGACGGCCGCCGAGTCGAGTTCGGCGTCAACTTCCAAGACCGGCGCGCAGTCGGCGGCGGCGACGAATTTGCTCGCGTGCTCGCCGAGGCGGCGGCGCAGCTCGTCGATCTTTTCTTCCCGAATCACGAGCCCGGCGGCCTGCGCGTGGCCGCCGAAGCTCTCGAAGAGATCGGCGCAGGCGGTCAACCCGTCGAGCAGGTGGTAGCCGCCCGCGCCGCGCGCGGAGCCGTGGCCCGTGCCGTCCTCGTCGAGCGAGATGACGACGGCCGGGCGTCCGAGTTGTTCGGCCACCTTCGACGCGGCGAGGCCGACGACGCCGCGGTGCCAGC
>DATCVD010000846.1:0-3253 GCA_036567125.1 Pyrinomonadaceae bacterium
GCCGCCGCGGCGGCCGCTTGTCGCAGTCCGCGGCGGCGCGGGGCGGGTGGGAGTTGAGCGAGCGGCGCAGGCTCTACAAGAACTCGATGGGGATGGATCCGCTCGTGATGGAGGCGACCTTCCGCGAGGTGCAGGCGTGCCGCAAGGCCGGCATCCAGATCAACACCTTCATGCTCGCCTCCGACCACTACCTCGTCGAGTTCGTCAAGCAGATGAGCGCCATGACCACCGGCAAAGCCTACTTCGCCACGCCCGGCAACCTCTCGCAGTTCGTCCTGATCGACTTCCTCAAGCGCAAGAAGAGCCGGGTGAAATGATAGCCGTTAGCCGTTAGCTGTTAGCTGTTAGCTCAAACAAAAACCGAAGGCGGGAGTCGGCGGCGGCGAGCACCCGGCTCCCGCCTTCTTCTTTTTCCGCAAGCTAACGGCTAACAGCTAACGGCTAACAGCTAACGGCTATTCACCGTCTCTCCAGCCTCACGCGGATGCCGTGCTTGGGCCGCAGCGTGATGCGCGGGTGCTCGACGACCGGGTGATCCGGGACGAGGCGCATGCGCCAGCGGCGGGCGATTGCGGCGATGAGGAGCGTGCCCTCCATCCACGCGAAGCCTTCGCCGATGCAGCGGCGCGCGCCCGCGCCGAAGGGGAAGTAGGCGTACTGCGGGCGCGACTCTTTCGCCTCGGCTCTCCAGCGTTCGGGGTCGAAGCGTAAGGGGTCGGGCCAGAACCGCGCGTCGCGGTGCAGGGCGTACTGGCTGACGAGGACGAGCGAGCCGGCGGGGATGACGTAATCCCGGACGGGGTAATCCTTAACCGCGAGGCGGCCGACCGTCCACGCGGGCGGGTAGAGGCGCATCGACTCGGACAAGACCATCTCGGTGTAGCGCAGCGCGGGCAGGTCTTCGACCGCGGGCGGGCGCGAGCCGCTTGCCAGCACGGAGTCGAGTTCGGCGTGGAGTTTCGCTTCGGCCTCGGGGTGGCGGGCGAGCAGGTACCAAGTCCACGCGAGCGCGTTGGCGGTGGTCTCGTGGCCGGCGAGGAAGATGGTCAACAACTCGTCGCGCAGTTGCCCGTCCGTCATGCCCGTGCGGTCGCCCTCCTCGTCCGTGGCGAGCAGGAGCATCGAGAGCAGGTCGCCGGCGTCCGCGCCCGCGCGGCGGCGCTCCTCGATGATGCGGTAGATGACGGAGTCGAGCTTGGCGCGGGCGCGCAGGAAGCGGCGGTTGTGCGGGAGCGGGAGACGTTCGAGGTACTCGGAGTAGGGCAGCAGGAGGAGTTGGAACATCCCCATGACTTCGTTCATCGCCGCGCCGACTTCGTCGGCCTCGCCTTCCACGTCGGCGTTGAAGAGCGTCTTGCCGACGACGGCGAGCGTCAGGCGCATCATCTCGTGCGCGATGTCAACTTCGTCGCCGTCGCGCCAGCGCGCCGAGTGGCGCGCCGCGTAGTCGGCCATCACCGCGCCGTAGGATTCGACGCGCCGCCGGTGAAACGCCGGCTGCGCGAGGCGGCGCTGGCGGCGGTGGTGCTCGCCCTCGCTGGTCAGGAGTCCTTCGCCGAGCAGCCGCTTGGAGCGTTGCAGGGCGCGGCCCTTGTGGAAGTAGTCTTGGCGGGTGACGAGCGCGTCGCGCACGAGGTCTGGGTGGTTGAGCATGAAGGCGTGCTGCGGCCCCAGCTTGAAGTGGGCGACGTCGCCGTGCTCGCGCGCGAGGCGAGTGATGAATTTGAGCGGATCGCGGCGGAAGGCGAGGAAGGCGAGCAGTTGCCGGCCGAGGTGCCCGCCGCCGGGGCCGGGGGGGAGTGCGTTGGGGATCGGCATCGTGTTCGGGTTGGGCGCCGCCGACTCTCCGTCAGCTGGGCGGAAAAACTGCCGGCCGCGTCGCGCCGACGCGCGCCGTGACGCGCGACTGACGCGCGGCGCTTCGTCCTGTATTATAGGCCGGCGCGCGGGCGGGCCAGAAGGGGCGACGTTTTCGGCGGCCCGGCGCGGAGTTTTATCGCAGGGATGTTTCAGTGTCTTTAGAGTTCACGGTCGAGTACGCGTGCCCCTTGCGGGCGCGTTACAGCGAGGAGCACCTGCGCGCGTGGGGGCGGCTGGGCCACATCCACACGCGCGTGACGACGGGCGAGCACTTCGCGCCGTCGGAGGAGAAGCTGCGCTTCGTCGAGCGCTCGTCGTCGGAGATCGAGCGGATGAGGGACGAGACGCGCGTCTGCGAGTCGTGCCCGGCGCGGCTGCCGCAGGAGACGGCCGGCGAGGGCGAGGCGGTAGGGTGTCAGGGGCGGATCAACTACCCCGTCGAGGCGCAGTTCGAGAAATTCCTCGCCGACCGCGTGCAGCTCGCCTTAGACACCGTGCCGGAAGAGGATCAGCCGCGGCTGCTGCGCGTCTTGGTCGATGCCGACTCGCCCTTCGACGGCGAAGGCTCGAAGGCGCTGCGCGCGGTGACGACGCCCGACGGCCTGCGCTTCTTCGAGCTGCGCCTGCCCATCCGACTCGCGCGCGAGGCCGCGCAGCTCACCACCGACAACCTCTTCGACGCGCTCTCCGGCTTCACCGCCGAGGACAACGAACAGACCTCCTACGCCCGCGAACTCCCGCACCAAGCCGCGGCCGACTACTACGACTTCCTCTCGCTCGTCCTCCTCAACGATCTCTCCGGCTCGGAGCGCGCCCGCATCGAGGCGCGCTCGCGCAACTACAAACAGTTCCTCCGCCTGCTCGCCGCCCTCGACCGCGCCGAAGCCTTACAGTCGCGCGTCCTGCTCGATTAAAAGCCGTGAGTCGTGAATCGTGAATCGTGAATCGTAAATAGACGGGGGCCGGTCGAGTCTGTCCGCGGCGGCCCAAACTCGACAGTCTTCTATCTATTCACGATTCACGATTCACGACTGACGGCTTTTTACGAATTCTGCTTTTCCTCGTCGAGTTCGCGCAGGGTGTCGAGGAGGAGGCTGGTGTTGCTGCCGGCTTGGATGGTGGCGGGGAAGGGCTGCGCGGCGCGCTCGAAGTCGAACTCGCCGCCCGTCAGTTCGAGGACGCGGCGCAGGGCCAGTTCGGCCGTCTGCCCGGCGGCCTCGGCCCCGACGATGCGGCCGTCGTTGAACAGGACGCGCGCCGTCTCGGTGTCGGACGCGGTGATGTTGAGCGAGCCGGTGAGGCGTGCGTTCTCGACGACCTGCACGGCGTCGAAGACGCTGACGACCGCGAGGTCGCCCGCGAAGGTGACGCCGCGGCGCGAGGCGGCGGCGGG
>DATCVD010000847.1:0-2162 GCA_036567125.1 Pyrinomonadaceae bacterium
TTCATCGTGTCGCCCGCGGCGGCCGAGTCGTCGCCCGGCGCTGGTTGCGTGACGGCCCGCGCGCGGCCGAGGTCGGAGAAGGCGACGACGACGAGCAGCGCCGCGACGCTCAGGGTCGCCAGCACGTAGAGCAGCGCCACCTGCTCCGTCCAGATCAGCGCGATGACGGCGACGACCACCGCCGCGCTTATCAGCAGCGACTTCCTCCCGCGCCCCTTGCGCGCGCCCGCGGCGCTCGCCCCGACTCTTCGATCAGCCAACTTAAAAGACCTCCCCGGTCGATTCAACTCGTCTCGATACGTCAACCGCGCGCGCGGCGCGCGTCGCCGCGCCGCCTCAGTAAAGGATTCTGAGCGGCAGGTTCGCGCCCACGCCCGTCGCGCTCGACGTGACCACGCCCATCACCATGTTTCTCACGTCTTGGATGCCGAAGCCGCGCTTGGGCACCTCGATGATGTCGTAGGGCTGGAGGGGCACGTCCTTCTCCTTGTTCGCCTTGATCGCCTTGTAGTCAACGATCACGACCTCATGCGTCATCGTCCGCTGGTTGAGGCGGTGGATTCTCACCTTCGACTCGTTGGCCTCGCGGACGCCGCCGACCGTGGCGAGCGCGCGCGTCAGCGTCATGCCCTCGCGCAGGTAGAGGTTGGCCGGCTGCACGACGTTGCCGACGACGTAGATCGGCGACGCCTCGGCCACGTAGACGATGTCGCCGTTGCGGATGTAGGGGTTGGCTTCGGGCAGACCCTGCCTGAGGTCGGTGACGCGATAAAGGTTGAACGGGACGCCGAGCGCGTCCTCGCCGGTCGCCACGGGGGCGGCGGCGGGCGCGTCGGCCGGCACGTCTTCGTCGCACATCGGCGGCTCGGTGTGCACGATCTGCACCGTGCCGCTGTGCTGCTCGGTGACGCCGCCCGCGTTCGAGAGCAGTTCGAGCAGGCGGGCCGGCCGCTGCATCTGGAACAGCAGCGGCGTGCGCACCGCGCCGTAAACGATGGCCGGCCGCCGGCTGACGCGATCCTTGACGCGCAGATCGACTTTCGGGTTCTTGAGCAGCACGGCGAGCGCCGTGATCACGTCCTTGCGGACGGCGTTCACCTTGCGGCAGCGGGCCGGGATCGGCTCCTCGGCGAAGGGCACGGAGATGTGGCCGTCCTCCTCGACCGTCAGGTCGCCGTCGAACTGCGGCTCGCCGTAGACCTTGAGCTGGAGCACGTCGCCGAGGCCGAGCACGTACTCGCCGCGCGCGGTGTAGAGGGCCTGCGGCGGGACGGGCGGGCGCGTCTCGGTCGCCGCGGGCTGCTGCTGCTGCGGCGGCTGCGGCGGCGCTTCGGCCGATTTCTTCTTCTCCTGCCCACTGGCCGGCAGCACGGCCGACGAACAGACGAGCGCGGCGGTGAGCACTGTTTTTAAAACTTTCATTGTCTCGCTTCCTGCGGCAAGGGCGGCTGGAATTTAACTCGCCCTGAAGTTCGCCCGTTTTTGCGTCGGGACAAGATTGATGCCCGGCCGGCGTCCGAGGCTGCCTAGCAAACGCGGCGGGCACGACCGACTCGGCCGCCCTCGTTGGGACGCGATTGTCTGCGCGCCGGCTCTGACGGGCCGTAATTTTCGCACGGCGGCGGCCTCGCGGGCAAACGGCCGGGTCGGCCGCCTTCAGCCGCCGGGCGCGTTTTTCTTCCGCCGCGGGCGCGCCGTCTCAGTCCCCTCGCCCGTCGCGATGCGCGCGCGCAGCATCTCGATCTCGCGGTTGATGCGGTCGGCGGCCGCGGCGCGCGCCTCCTCGTTCATCTGGGCGCGCGAGAGGTAGTAGAGCGCGTCGCGGTAGCGCGCGACGGCGCGGTTGAAGCGGCCGCGGAAGGCCGCGCGCTCGGCCAGCTCGACCCAGTGGGCCACCCGCACCGAGGCGACGTAAGTCCGCACGGCCGCGGCCGAGTCGCGCAGCTCCGCCTCTTCCGGGTACTCCCTGAGCGCCTCGCCGATGACATCGAACGCGCGCTCGGCCGTCTCGATCTTGGCCGAGACGCTGGCGCGCCGCTGCGCCTCCTGCGTCAGCCGCCGCGCCTCATTCCGCACCCACGCGAGCTGGTGGTGCTTGCGCAGCTCGCGCACGCGCTCCTGCCCCGCGCGCAAGGCGACGCGCACTTCCGGCGCTCCCCGCC
>DATCVD010000848.1:0-3166 GCA_036567125.1 Pyrinomonadaceae bacterium
CGCCGGCGAAGAGGCCGCCGCGACCGACCTGCGCGTCCGCATCCCGATGCGCCCGCCGGTCGAGAGTTTGAACGTCGCGGTCGCGCTCGCCGTCGTGCTCTACGAGGCGGCGCGCCAACGCGGCTTCCCGCCGGGCTGAGCCGCGCGAGCGGAACGGAACTTGAAGACAGTTTTAAACGCGCGAAGGGGACGGTTAAAAACGTACACCGGCGGCGGTCGGGACTGTCGCCGTTCCACCCGAAACCGCCCCCGCGTTTTGTCTTTTCAACTTTTCGGCGTTTACCGTTAAAATGGCGGCGAGTTAAAAAGCGTTCACAATCCCCTCCCCCGTCCCGCGCGCCCGGCCGCGTGCGCGTGAGGGCATCGTTATACCGCGGCGCGCTCGGTCGGCGAACCCGCCCGCGCGGCGGGCGTCTAAAAAGCTGATGGACAACTCCGAGAAAAAAGGCGACGGACGGAAGCGCGACGAGAAGAAGCGCGACGAGGCGATGGTCGAGCGCCTGCTGCGGCGCGTCTTCGACCGCGTCGGCGCGGCCGTGGATCAGAAGCTCGGCCGCACCGGCGACCCGCAGGCCGGCTTCACCACCACGCGCCTCATCGAGCGGATGCAGCGGCTCATCCTCGAACGCTCGCGCGAAGACCCGAAGCGCGGGCGCATCGCGCCCCACTCGATGAAGCTCAAGGTCGAGTGGGGCACGCACTCCGAGGCCCCGACCGACTCGATCAAGGAGTTGGAGCACGAGGTCTTGGCCGCCGCCATCGACTTCATCAACGACTCGCGCCTGCGCACGCTCGCGCCCGTCGAGGTCGAGACCGTCGTCGACATCTTCACCTCGGGGATCGCCGTCGATCCGACCTACGGCGAGTTCGAGGAGGAGCTGAAGCGCGAGGACGAGGAGCGGCAGCGCAAGGGCGCGGGCGATCTGCCGATCCCGCAGGCGCAGCTCAAGCCGCAGGACAAGCAGGTCGCGGCCCGCATCACCATCGCGGGCGAGAGCGAGGAGGTCGTGCTCGGGTTCCGCCCCGGCGGCCGGCGCATCAACGTCGGCCGCGCGTCGGACAGCGATCTCAGTCTGGGCCACGGGAGCGTGTCGAAGATTCACGCCGCGCTCCAGATGAACCGCGAGGGCACGCTGCTCGTCACCGACACGGGTTCGACCAACGGCACCTTCATCAACGGCCGCCGCCTCGCCTACGGCGAGGCGCGCACCATCGAGGACGGCGACGTGGTCGGCTTCGGCGACGTGGAAGTCAGGTTCAGAAGGACGTGAAAGGACGTGAATCGTGAATCGTGAATCGTGAATGGATAAAACCTGTCTTTCACTATTTACGATTTACGATTCACGATTTACGCAATGATTCTGTTAGAAGCTATTCCCGAAAAGCAGCCGGCGCTGCTGAGCCTCATCTACACGGCGGGGCTGGCGCTGATGATCTTGTGGCTGGCGGCGGGGCTGCTGCGCTCGTTCCGGCGCAGGCGCTCGGCGCTCGGCGCGGTCGCGCCGTCCGATCTGCCCGCGGAGGTGCGCGACCGCCTCGGCGTCACCTCTACCAACCGCGGCCTCTACGCGCTGCGCTGGCTCTTCGTCGTGCTCGCCCTCGCCGTCTTCGGCTTCCACGTCTATTGGGCGATCTACGCGGAGGAGAAGAACGAGCGGTTTCAGGAGCTGTCCTACAAAGACCTCCGCAACCGCCGACTTTCCGAGTCGACCCTGCGCGGCTGGATTCTGGATCGCACGGGGCAGCTCGACAAGGCGCTGGCGCTCTACCGCGTCGGCGCGAACGGCCGGATCGAGCGCGAGTACCCGCTCGACCGCGAGATGGCGCACCTGCTGGGGACGGAGCGCGGCGACGCCGGCCTTGAGCGCGCGCTGTTCGGCATCAGCAGCGACGCCGCGCCCGAGGCCCTCGACGTGGCCTTCGAGGAGGACGTCAAGCAGCCCGCGAACCTCGACGTGCAGCTGACCATCCACGGCGAGTTGCAGAAGGCCGTGATGGAGCAGCTGAAGGACAGGCAGGGCGCGGTCGTCATCATCAACCCGCAGACGGGCGAGGTGCTGGCGATGTACTCGAACCCGTCCTACAGCCTCAAGGAGGTGGCCGACGAGTCGACGTGGATCAGGCTCGACACCAACAAGAGGGACGCCCCGCTCGTCAACCGCGCGCTGCGCTCCTACTACATCCCCGGCTCGACGTTTAAGACCGTCACGATGATCGCGCAGTTCCTGCACGGCACGCACGGCGAGAAATACCTGTGCAGCGGCGCGGGCTACTACGCGCAGCCCGGCGCGAAAGTGATCTACGACGATCAAGGCCCGGCCGAAGTCCACGGCATGATCGGCGTGGACAAGGCTTACGAGGTCTCGTGCAACCAGTACTTCGCGCGGGCCGCCGTCGCCCTCGGCCCCGAAAAGATGCGGCAGGCGGCGGAATTGATCGGCATCGGCGCGTACGAGGAGCCCGCAGACGCCGTGCGCGGGCGGCGGCAGCCCGACCTCTGGAACACGAGCAGCCCGGCGATTGCGCGCGCCATCGCGCCCTCCGAGGCGACCATCGTGACGAAGGCCGGGATGCGCCCGTACGACCTCGCCATCGAGGGCTTCGGTCAGGGCTACGCGGGCCAGATGACGCCCTTCCAGATGGCGCTCTCGGCCGCGGCCGTCGCCAACCTCGAAGGCAAGCTGATGAAGCCGAAGATCGAGTTGAACGTGCCGCCGCAGGCCTATCATCAGGTCGTCACGCCGGACAAGGCCGCCGAGATGCGGCGCATCATGGGGCTGGTCACGAACCCGAACACGTCGGGCACGGCGCGCGGCGTCTTCGCGCCCGTGTGGGCGGCCGGCATCAGCTCGGGCGGGAAGACCGGGACGGCGCAGAAGGACGTGCCGGAGTACGATCCGCGCACCGGCGAGCCGAAGACGGTCAAGAAGTACGAGCGCGACCGGCGCGGCAACATCATCCGCGAGTACGAGCAGATCGTGATCGCGGAGGAGAAGCGGATCGACTCGTGGTTCCTCTGCATCGCGCCGCTCGAATACCCGCAGCTCGCGATGGCGGTCATCATCGAGGGCGGCGGCTACGGTTCGCGCGCGGCCGCGCCCGTCGCCGCCGCCCTCGTGATGAAGGCCAACGAACTCGGCCTGCTCGGGCCGGGCGGCCAGCCCGC
>DATCVD010000849.1:0-2656 GCA_036567125.1 Pyrinomonadaceae bacterium
GCCGCCGCGGCCGCGAACGTCGTCGCCGCGTCTCTGAAAACGAGCGCGGCGAGGAGCGCGGCGAGCGCCGCCGGGAGCGCGAGCGCGGCTGTCGTGCGGAGAGACATCGGGAAGGAATGATGAACGCGGAACGGTGAATTACAAACTTGTCGGCCGTCGGTCGTCGGTCGTGCGAGTTTAGCAGGGTCGGAGGCTAAAGGCGTGACGCCGCGGGGGCCGGCGCGGCGCTGGCGGCGGGAGGCCAACAACCGGCCGCGCGCGGCGGGCGGGCGGCGACTGACTTTCTTTCAGCCCGTCACTCTTCGCCGGTCGCCGCTTTCGCGCAGCCGACGAAGCGGTAGCCGACGCCGACGACCGTCTCGATGCAGTCGCCGCAGTCGCCCAGCTTCTGGCGCAGGCGGCGGATGTGCACGTCGAGCGTGCGCGTGTCGCCGTAGTACTCGTAGCCCCAGACGTTGTCGAGAATCTGCTGGCGGGTGGCGACGCGCCCCGCGGCCTTCGAGAGCATTTCGAGGAGCGCGAACTCCTTGCGCGTGAGCCTGACCGCCCGCCCGTCGCACGCCGTCCGCATGTCGGCGAAGTCGATCTCCAGCCGGCCGTCCTCGTAGCGCGGCGCGGCCGACTCGTCCGCCCGGCGGAGCACGGCGCGCACCCGCGCCATCAGCTCTTTGACCGAGAAGGGCTTGGTGATGTAGTCGTCCGCGCCGAGGTCGAGGCCGGCGACGCGGTCGGCCTCCTCTGACTTGGCCGTCAGCATGATGATCGGCGTGCGGCGCGTCTGCGGCTCGCGGCGCAGCCGCCGGCACAACTCCTGCCCCGTCATGCCGGGCAGCATCAGGTCGAGGATGATCAGCCCCGGCGCGCCCTTCGCGTCGAGCGCGGCCTGTAGGCCCTGCTCGCCCGTCGGCGCGACGCGCGCCTCCAGCCCCTCGCGCTCAAGGTTGAAGCGCACGCCCTCGGCGATGTCCGGGTCGTCCTCGATGATGAGTACGGGCTTCATAAACTCGTGAACCGTGAACCGTCAATCGCAAATCGTGACTGGACGGCGCTCACGCTTGACGACGAACGCGTGAGACTGAAGGCTGCCGATCTGTTTACGATTGACGGTTCACGGTTCACGTCAACCGCTGTGCTTGATGAAGGCGGCCTCGGTCATGTAAACCGTCAGCTCGCAGATGTCGGTGACGTAGCCGCCGACGCGCTCCAAGTGCTTGGCGACGAAGATGAGGCGCGCGGCGCGGGCCGCGGCCGGCGCGTCGGCCGTCATCAGCCTGAGCAGGTCGGCGAAGACCCGCTCGTAGAGTTCGTTGATCTCGGAGTCGCGGGCAATCGTCGCGCGCGCGGCCGCCGCGTCGCCGGCCGTGAAGGCGTCGAGGGCGGCGCGCAGCATCCCGGAAGCGATCTCGCC
Source organism: Pyrinomonadaceae bacterium (assembly GCA_036567125.1). GTDB lineage: Bacteria > Acidobacteriota > Blastocatellia > Pyrinomonadales > Pyrinomonadaceae > JAIVGV01. The sequence goes on from DATCVD010000849.1 coordinate 1,409, forward strand.
CATCCGCGGCAGCTCCGCGAAGTTCTTCAGCTCCGGCTCGTCGTTGAGATCGATGGCGACGCGCGCGATGTTGCAGGCGCGGTCGGCGATGCGTTCGAGGATCGGCGTGATCTTGGCGACCGCGACGACGAAGCGCAGGTCGCGCGCCGCGGGCTGGCGCAGCGCGAGCACGTCCACGCAGAGGCGGTCGACTCGACTTCGAGGCGGTCGGCGCGGTCGTCGTCGCGCAGCACGCCGCGCGCCTCCTCGCTGTCGCGGGCCGCGAGCGAGTGCATCGCGCGCTGCAAGGCCGTCTCGGCCTCGCCGCCGAGCGCGAGCAGCCGCGCCCGCAGCAGGTCGGGGTGCTCGTCGATGGGTCGGTGTGATTCCATAGCCGTTAGCTGTTAGCGATTAGCTGTTAGCAAGACCAAAAACTAAAACCAAAGCCGATGTGCAGGCGAGCGAAAGCTGAAAGCTATCTTTTTCTGGCTAACAGCTAACGGCTAGCAGCCTCAACCGAAGCGCCCCGTGATGTAGTCCTCCGTCAGCTTCTTGTCGGGGTTGGTGAACATCCGCTCGGTGGCGCTGACCTCGACGAGCTTGCCCAGCCAGAAGAAGGCCGTCCGGTCGGAGACGCGCGCCGCCTGCTGCATGTTGTGCGTGACGATGACGATGGTGTACTGCCGCTTGAGTTCGACGATCAGCTCCTCGATCTTCTGCGTGGCGATGGGGTCGAGCGCCGAGGCCGGCTCGTCCATCAGCACGACTTCGGGCCTGACGGCCAGCGCGCGCGCGATGCACAGCCGCTGCTGCTGCCCGCCCGACAGCCCGAGCGCCGACGACTTCAGCCGATCCTTCACCTCGCCCCACAGCGCGGCGTCTTTGAGCGCCTCCTCGACGCGGCCGTGAAGCTCCGACTTCGATTCCGTCATGCGGTTGATCCGCAGCCCGTAGGCGACGTTGTCGAAGATCGACTTCGGGAACGGGTTCGACTTCTGGAAGACCATCCCGACCTTGCGGCGCAGGGGGACCACGTCGCGGCCCGGCGCGTAGATGTCCTCGCCGTCGATGAGCACCCGCCCCTCGGCGCGCGTCCCCGGGATCGTGTCGTTCATCCGGTTCAGCGTGCGCAGGAAGGTTGACTTGCCGCAGCCCGACGGGCCGATGAACGCCATCACGACGCGCTCCTCGACGTCGAGCGAGATGCTGTGCAGCGCCTGCGACCGGCCGTAGAAGAAGTTCAGGTCGCGCACGCTCACCTTCGCGGGC